>JBPCWM010000148.1:0-2544 GCA_051009515.1 Rhizobiaceae bacterium
AAAACAAACTGCTCAACAGCACATAGTTGAGACGCTTCATGCGCCCCAGTGGTGAAAACAACAATTCAAGTGCAAACATGCGCTTCTCCTGAATGGGCAGGAAACCACAGAGCCGTTAAAAATTCCCAATCAAAAGAGAAGACATCAGGACTCCAGACGCCGGATCGGGATGATTTCCGGTATGGAATCCAATCCAAAGCCAAGATAATACACCACAAACCAAAAAAGGAAGAAGACCACGCCGCTAATAAGTGTGTTCCAGAACATCCGCCATGCCATTTGCGGATTGGCGGGTGCAGCAGCCTCGGTCCCATCAACAACCGGACCGTCTTCCAGCTGGGGTTTCATTCTAAAAGGCAAGGAAACGAACAGCACCAGCCACCAGATGAGAAAGTAAATAGCAATTCCGGTTGCGATTCCCATGGCTCAAACCTGTTCAAGTTCAACCAGAGTGCCGTTGAAATCCTTGGGGTGCAAAAACAGCACCGGCTTCCCATGGGCACCAATTCTTGGCTCCCCATCCCCCAAAACGCGGGCGCCCTGTGATTGCAGATGATCGCGCGCCTGAACAATATCTTCCACTTCATAGCAAATATGGTGCATGCCACCCGACGGGCTTGAGTCCAGATATTTGGCAATTGGCGAAGCTTCTCCAAGCGGTTCCAGCAGTTCGACCTTTGTATTCGGCAACTCAACGAATGCGACGGTCACGCCATGTTCGGGTAAAGCCTGTGGCTTGGATACCGAGGCACCCAGCCCATCGCGATAAAGAGCTGTCGCGGCGGCGAGATCGGGGACAGCAATAGCTACATGATTCAATCGGCCAATCATTTTTACACTTTCGTCACAAACACATTGATGATGGGTTTTTTGCCCCAGATTTCACGCGCTTCGCTGCGCAAAGCTTTCTCCACGGCCTGCTCCAGCCTTCCGACATCCTTGCGGCGTTTGGGGGGAATATTTTCAAAGGCACTAACACCCGCGTCATACAAAACGTCCTCAAAACTGTCCTGCTCGTCCGCCATGCGCGGCAAACCTTCACAGACGATGTCAGGGTCAGCCAACAAATCTCCATGCTTGTCCACTACCAACGACATCACCACATGACCAACCCAGGACAAGATCCGTCGACGCTTGATACCAGTGGCATCTTCCGTGCCAATGATCCGCCCGTCCTTATAAACACGTCCGCTTTCAACCTGTGCGATGATTTCGGCTGGTCCCGGAGCAAGGCGAAGCATATCGCCATTGCGTATTGGTGCAACATCCTCAATGTCGCACTGCCCCATCAATCCGGCATGGGCAGCAAGATGCTGTGCTTCACCATGAACCGGCACGCCAATTGTCGGGCGTGTCCATTCATACATTTTTTTCAATTCATTACGGCGCGGATGGCCTGACACGTGAACCAGTTTTTCACCATCAACGACCACATCGACCCCAAGATCAATCAGCGCGTTTTGAATATTGATGATTTCCCGCTCGTTACCAGGGATAGATCGGGAGGAAAAAATTACCTTGTCGCCCGGAGCGAGAGACGCATTGCGATGTTCTTCACGCGACATCTTGCCAAGTGCGGCTCTCGTTTCACCCTGTGATCCTGTACAGATCACAACCAGTTCACGACGAGGCACGCTTTGAAATTCATCCTCGCTGAGGAACGGAGCAATGCCATCCAGATAACCCAATTCCCTTGACACTTCGCAGACGCGCAACATGGAGCGCCCGAGAATCATCACCCTGCGTCCAACCTTTTCCGCCGCAAGCGCGATAGAACGTATACGTCCAACATTGGAGGAGAAAGTAGTGACAAGTACCCGACCAGGTGCATCTTCAATGATGGATGCCAGGCTATCAGAAACATCCTCTTCGCTCGGGCTGTCCCCCACTCGCATGGCATTTGTGGAATCACATACCAGCGCCAAAACACCTTCGCCTCCAAGGCGGCGGAAATGCGCTTCATCGGTTCGCTGGCCAAGCGTAGGTTCCTGATCGATTTTCCAGTCACCCGTATGAATGACATTTCCCAGGGGAGAACGGATCATGAGCGATACGGGTTCAGGTATTGAATGGGTGACATGCACCCCTTCAATTTCGAATGGTCCCAGTTTGAAGGGCTGGTCAGCATGGAACACGGTTACCGGGATTTTGCCAATATTTGATTCCGCCTGAATCTTGGCTTCCAGCATTCCTGCGGTGAATGGTGTACAATAGACCGGAACCCGCAACATGGGCCACAGTGCCATCAATGCGCCATAGTGGTCTTCATGGGCATGGGTGATGACAATACCGTCAAGTTTATCCACCCGGTCTACGATGTATTGAATGTCCGGGAGCACCAGATCAGCACCCGGCAGGTCGTCACCTGGAAAGGTTACACCAACGTCCACAATTATCCAGCGCCGGTCCCTTGGTGGACCATATCCATAGAGCGCAAAATTCATGCCGATCTCACCCACTCCTCCGAGGGGCAGGAAAACCAGTTGTTCATTGTCTTTTTTCTTTGTCATGCAGACTTATGCACCCTTTGCCACTGAATTTCCA
>JBPCWM010000149.1:0-3886 GCA_051009515.1 Rhizobiaceae bacterium
GCATATAGCTGCCAATTCAACAGAACCTCTCTTGGCAGCTCATCAATGTTGAATACTGAGACAGTGCCAATCATGGCTGTTGATGAATCCAAGGGTACTTTCGTATCGACAATGTTTATTCCGCGATTTGAGATTTCAACAAAGTTTGCCCTGTTTGAAACAGCCGTAAGCTCGGACCCATTTACCATAACGGAATTTACAGAGTTTACGTAATTCGCTGCTTCTGCCAGCACTTCTGCTTGCTCACCTACAGAAAGATTTGGCTTTATCGACACCAACTGATCGTTCCAAAGTTTTAAATCCCTCAACCGGACGAGAGCCTCTATTCTTATGGTACGCGGCGAAACGTACATGAACCCCATCAGCGCATCTTTGTGATGACGGGTGAGATTTGGATTTGAAAAGGCAGAATACCATGGGTCACCCCAGTCCAGATTCAATTGGACGGTATCGGACAAGAAACGAAAGTCGATAACCTGAACTCTCTTGTGAAAAGCAATAAAGCCGATGGTGGCGCTTAACGCGCCATGAACATCCTTGGGTGGAGTCAGGCGAATGTATTCCGGTCTTCTCTGGAAGGCATAAAACAACTCGGCATAAATTACTCGTTTGTCCTTGGGAGGTGCCGGCAGAGGTGCCCCAGTTTGCGGATTCACTCTGTTTGCTGAGCTTCCAAGACGATCAATTCGCGTTCTTGGTTCAATAAGTTTCACTTGCAAAGGCAGGCTTGTTCCATCGTCGACCTCAACCCTCAGACCTTCACGGCTGAATCGAGCCCACCTTTCTGACTGCGAAGGGCGTTCAGGCAATTGTGAACCAAACGCAGCATCTGGAATGATATCCGCGAATACGTCCAGATCGTCTGGAAAGATCTCCAGTGTGATTGTGACCCCGTCATCCTCGACTGACACTTCAGCAATATTGCGAGATATTTCCGCCCCGGAAATGTTAACCCAATCCGCCTGCGCTTGTGGCGTACCCGCCACCAGTGCAATCAGTACCAGGATACGCCAAGAGAAATGCGGAAGACGAGCTCGATTTACGAGCATCATTTCATGCCTGCTCCCGTCCCAAATATGGTTTTCCCAAACCGTACACATCTATTGCTATACACGTGATTGGAGCTTGTGCGAACACAGAAAATTAGCCGCAAGCGTAAGTCTGAGTCATCAAGTCGGCACAATTTACCGGGGACTACGAAGCGGATTCAGTTCTCTTACCCAATTGCAGTCACGGCTGAATTATCATCCGGTCTATACCGCGTGTTCCTGACAAGCCACGCAGTGTTGGCGCGGGGCCTTCGATCCTTGCCTTTGGCCAGAATTTTGCCATGGCACCGATGGTTTCTTCCATTTCGATACGCGCCAGTGCTTCGCCAAGACATCGATGCACACCACCGCCAAAGGCCGGTGAGTGGCGTGGGTGGTCGTCTCTCGTAATGTCAAATGTGTCAGGATTGTTGTAGACAGCCGGATCTCTCATGGCCGTCAGCATGGAAGGAGCAAGCACAGTTCCTGGCCTGATTCTCACTCCCGATAGTTCGAATTCGACAATTGAAATGCGGCCAAGTGCACCGACAACCGGATCAAATCTCAAGCCCTCGGCAACTGCCTGCATTTTCCACTGATCCGGGCCCTCAACAAGCTTCGCCCATTGCCGTGGATGCTGTAGCAAGCGCGCAAATATCATTGCAATAGACGCCCGTGTGGTATCTGAACCGGCCAGGATCAGCGTCACGATGGTGATACGGATTTCTTCAAGGCTGAGTTCACCACCTTCTACAGCCTCAAGGTAGCTGGTCAGAAAATCATCCTGAGGGTCTTGCCGCCTCCGGTCCAACAGATCGGTGACATAGTCGGTCAAACGCGCCATGTCTTTCTCGGCATCTCGAAGTACGTCCTGGGATCGTGCGGCTAACGCGCGGATTGCTGAATAGACCAGTTTGGTGAAAAAGGGCACATCCTCACCCGGAACGCCCAGCACACGGGCAATGATCCGGGCGGGTAATGGACCGGCCACGTCTTTCAACACATCCACCTGGTCATGCAATGAAAGGTGCCCCACCAACTCCTCTGCCGTGTCGGCAACCATGGGACGGAGCGATTGCATTAACGGGAACGCAAATGTGCGGGCGAGCGGCGTTCTTCTTACCACGTGCGTTGCGCCATTTGAGGTAAGCAGGGAATTGGAAAAGAAATTGAAAATCGGACCGTCATCAATGCCCAGCAGTCGGATACCTTCGGTTTCGATTTGCCGCGTCAACCGGTCATCAAGCAGAGTGTTGAAACTTTCAAAGGGGAACGAATGCACGACACCGATACTGTCTCGAACGAGCGGGGATTGCTTCCAATAACCAGCCAGATAATCGTGATCGTCCTGCCCCTCGGTGCGGCGCTCAAATACGGGTAAGTCGCCAATCTCGCGAAGGGCGGTGTTGCTTTCGACCATAAACATATCGCCTGGCTGGAGTCGTCTTCGATATACATGAAGCAACACAGCCTGTCAGGTGTAGCGCCTGTTTATGGAGTAGGCCTTGCCAAAGTGAGGTCAAGCAGCACGTCATTTACGATCCAGGGTTGGACATTGTTGAGTGGCGAAATATTGCGGTTGCGGAGGCAGCAACTATTTTAGCTTCGCCCCGTTTGCCAAATTTGCGGTCATGTCCATTTTGCAGAACACCTATCCCTTGCGCGAAGACGTTGGCAACAAAAACGCCAACGCCTTGAGCAAGGTTGGGTCTGGTTCAGTGTCGATCAGCTGCAACGCTTGACAGGAACAGACGCCTCCGCGTTGGAACCGATGATCCCGCTAGTCGTTTTCTCGCCATCACTTAATAAAACGCGGCTACCCTCGATTTCGGAGCCCGAGACTGTAATTTCACGTCCACCCATTGTATCGTCCACATCGACGGTAAAGGCTATGCTTTCACCACTGGCAAGTTCAACAATGTCCAGCGCAACCTGATTGTCACCGTCTCCAACCGTTGGAATAGTCTTCAATGCTGCTGCGCCCGATACAACCTGAAGCGGTTGGAAAACTTCAACTCCGGCTCCACCTGGCGTTGGGTCGAAAACCAAACCGGATTGCGATGCTGATAGATCGAGCGTCAACTGAGCAGATTTCAAGGAACAATCGCTGGTATTGGTAAATGTAAAGCGGTCCTTGGGTGCGCCTTCATCAAAAACCACTTTGATGTCACCGAAGGCAGAAGTGGATGCCGCGGACAGAAAACAAGCGGCGAGCCCTGCCCGGATTGTGGGTGCTAACATATTAAATTCCTTCAAGAAAAGGGGTCGCCCGTTGTGCAAACGAGCGACCCGAAAATGGTGCGATCTGCGGATTAGGAAGCAGGGATCAGAACTTTGTCGATGACGTGTATAACACCATTGTCGGCAGCAACATCTGCACCAACAATTTTTGCATCATTTACCATGGCGCCGTTTGACAGGTCGATTTTAACTTCGTTTCCACCAACGGTTTTGGCCATCGTGCCGTTTTTTAGGTCGGTGGACATAACTTTTCCCGCGACCACGTGATAGGTCAGAATGGCAGTCAGCTTGTCTTTGTTTTCAGGCTTCAAAAGATCTTCCACTGTGCCAGCTGGCAGAGCCGCAAAAGCTTCATCGGTTGGAGCGAAAACTGTCAAAGGTCCTTTACCGCTGAGCGTATCAACCAATCCAGCTGCGGTTGCTGCGGCAAGCAGGGTGTTGAAGGAACCTGCTGATTTTGCGGTTTCAACAATATTTGCGGCAAATGCAGAAAAGGACAAGCCAGTTGCAACAAGGGTAGCGGCTGCGGATTTTACAATTTTCATAACGTCTCTCTTTTTTGAGTTGGGGTTTGAATACGCCCATAGTTACGAGTGATTTTGCAACCGGGATTGCAT
>JBPCWM010000150.1:0-33333 GCA_051009515.1 Rhizobiaceae bacterium
CAGCTATTTCAATTCGTTTCTGTAATGCATGGTGTCGCTGCGGCAAAGTGAGCGGCGCCATTCGACAACCCGATCATCAAGTGCAATAGCCCGTCTGTCTATTTCCAGAACAGGGGAATTGTCTGGCAAACCAAGCAGTTGTGTCACTTTTTCGGGTGCAGAAACGGCGCGCAACTGCTCGCTGACCTTGGCGACGATTATGCCATATTCGGTGCTGTAAAACTGATATACATTGTTGGGTAGCCGCGTTTCCTGCGTGATGTTGTGAAAATATCTGCCAGGCAGAACAAGTTGTTCCCACAGAATCGGTCCATCCTGATTGCTCCGCAACCGCTCAAACCGCCACACCTTCTCATTGGGTTTTAGATCGAACAGGTCCTGTTCCTGTGTTGTCGCAACGGCTTGCTCTTTCGCCAGATATCTTGATTCCGGGAAACTAGGCTCGGCTTGACCCGGATCTGCCGAATCCGGGGTCAGGCGATAGAAACGGAACAGAATAGACTTGTCTTCAGCTTCCGCAACGAATGTGCCGCGCCCCTGTTTTCTTATCACCAGCCCTTTTAGTGTCATGTCATCAAGGGCTTTGCGCACGGTGCCCTGGCTCACGCCAAGTTCTGCGGCAATTGCAAATTCTGATGGTAAGATCTGCCCGGGACGCCACTCGCCTGAAATGAGGCGGTCCACCATGATATTTCGTGCTTTGACGTAAAGCGGCTGTGCCTCGATCTGTGCTGCTGGCGTGGATATGTCTGCCATTTTCAAAAGAGATATCCCTTCACTGGACGCATCGCCCGAATTGCGCGTTGACAATCATTATGCCTGTGTCTTATGTCTTATACAAGACTTGGTTGCTGTAAAGTGGAGATCATCGAAATGAGCAACATCCCCCAATTGCTGGTGCATGACCACGAGGACAATGTTGGCGTTGTCGTCGTTGAAGGGTTGAAGGCCGGAACTGAAATGCTGTGCGTGGTGACCCACGACAATTCATCATTCAAGCTCACTGCCAATGATGATGTGCCAATCGGGCACAAGATTGCGCTGAAAGACATCGCAGAAGGCGATACAGCGATCAAATATGGCGAAGACATTGGTAAATTTGTCGGTGCTGTCAAAAAAGGGTGCCATGTGCACACTCAAAACCTTAAAACGAAACGCTGGTAAGGAGCCGCATCATGTCTGACAAAATTATGGGCTACCGTCGCGAAAATGGCCGTGTCGGCGTTCGCAATCACGTGATCATCTTGCCGGTTGACGATATCTCCAATGCGGCTTGTGAATCTGTTGCCAACAACATCAAGGGCACTATGGCCATTCCCCACGCATATGGCCGCTTGCAGTTTGGTGAAGATCTTGAAGTACATTTCCGCACCATTATCGGCACCGGTGCCAACCCCAACGTTGCGGCTGTCGTTGTAATTGGCATCGAGCCAGACTGGACCCAGCGCATTGTTGACGGGATCGCGGAAACCGGAAAGCCTGTTTTTGGCATTTCCATTGAGCAGAAGGGTGATCTGGAAACTGTTCGTCAGGCGTCCTGGAAAGCCAAGGAATTTGTTCACTGGGCAACTGAATTGCAGCGCGAAGAATGTGACATGTCAGAATTGTGGATTTCCACCAAATGTGGAGAATCCGATACGACGACCGGCCTCGGCTCATGCCCCACTGTCGGCAACATGTATGACAAGCTGATCCCGCAGGGCATTACCGGTTTCTTTGGCGAGACTTCGGAAATCACGGGTGCGGAGCACATCTGTAAGGAACGTGCGATCAACGAGGAAGTTGGCGAGCGCTGGCACGCCATGTGGAAAGCCTATCAGGACGACGTGATCTTCGCTCACCAGACCGATGATCTGTCCGATTCTCAACCTACAAAGGGCAATATCCTTGGTGGTCTGACCACGATTGAAGAAAAAGCCCTCGGAAACCTCGAGAAAATTGGTCGTGAGTGCAGATATATTGACATTCTTGAGCCAGCAGAAGCGCCCGCCAAGGGCAATGGCCTCTATTTCATGGATTCATCTTCTGCTGCGGCAGAATGTGTGACCCTCATGGCTGCGGGCGGTGCTGTTATTCACACCTTCCCGACAGGGCAGGGTAATGTGGTGGGCAATCCGATTGTTCCAGTGATCAAGATCACCGCCAATCCGCGTACCGTGCGCACCATGGGTGAGCATGTGGATGTCGATGTGACCGGCATCCTGACCCGTGAAAAGACCATTGATGAAGCAGGTGATGATCTTATTGCAATGATCAAGCGCACAGCCAATGGGCGCAACACTGCAGCCGAAGCGCTTGGACACCGTGAATTCTCGATGACCAAGCTCTATCGCAGCGCTTGATTATCCCTATCCGGATATCGAAATACCAAACGGCCCGGGCAGAAGCTTCGGGCCGTTTTTAGTCAAATTGGGGCTTTGCGACACGTCGTTGGCCGATCCAACTGATCAGGAGAATGTTGAATGCCGGACATTGTGGTGAGTGAGTTCATGGATGAGGCAGCCGTTGACCGGATGAGCGCCGAATATGATTGTCTCTACAATCCCTCTCTGGTGGACGAGCCTGAAAAATTGCGCCAGTTGCTGCCCGGCCTGCGAGCACTCATAGTTCGCAACCGGACTCAGGTTGATACTGGTATTCTGGAGGTTGCAGATAACCTGCAATGCGTAGGCCGCCTCGGTGTGGGTCTGGACAATATCGATGTTGAAGCCTGCTCCGCGCGTGGAATTGATGTTTATCCGGCAACCGGTGCCAATGATCTTTCAGTTGCTGAATATGTGATAACCACCGCACAGGCTCTGCTGAGAACATCCTATCTTGGCACGGCATCGGTGATTGCCGGTGACTGGCCACGCCAGGCAATGATAGGGCGCGAGATGGCCGGCAAGGTGATGGGGCTGGTCGGCTTCGGTTCCATTGCTCACGAGGTGGCTCGTCGGGCCGCAGACATGGGCATGAAAATTGCTGCGTTCGATCCCTACCTTCCTGAATCAGATCCGGCCTGGAGCAGTGCATCCAGGGTTTCCATGGATGAAATGGCGTCGATAGCTGATGTCATCTCTCTGCATGTCCCGTTGACGGACTCTACCCGTCACCTGGTCAACGGCGAATTCCTGAAAAAAATGAAACCGGATGCCGTGGTCATTAATGCGGCAAGAGGCGGTGTGATCGACGATCAGGCTCTGGCGAAAGCCTTGAAGAACGCGCAAATTGGTGGAGCGGCCCTGGATGTTTTTGAGGCCGAGCCACTGACCGCAGAAGCTGGAGCGAAATTCAAGGGGTTGCAAAACTTCATCGCTACGCCTCACATTGCAGGTGTAACTTCGGAATCGAATATCCGTGTCAGCCACTTGATTGCTGACAAGGTGCTTGAGAAACTGGCCGCAAACCACTGAATTAGAGTCGATAGCATGGACACACTCACCGTCGCCGAAACACACGCGCTGGTGCGTGATACTTTTATCCGTTGCAATACGTCGCACGACAATGCCGATAGTGTGGCTACAGCCCTCGTTGCTGCAGAACTGGCGGGGCAGTCTGGCCATGGCCTTCGTAGGGTTGCGAGTTACGCGGGCCAGGCGCTTTCCGGCAAAGTAGACGGCCATGCTGTTCCCGTGGCAACCAAACCAGCCGTGGGGACACTGACAATCGATGCCGCAAATGGCTTTGCCTACCCCGCTCTTGATATGATGCAGGCGCAATTGCCCGCGATGGCGCAGCAGTGCGGCATCGCCATTAGCGGCATAACCCGATCGCACCACTGCGGGGTGGCAGGTGTTGTGGTCGAGAAACTGGCAGATGAGGGTTTGGTTGCAATGTTATTTGCCAACACGCCTGCGGCCATGGCCCCATGGGGTGGCAATCAAGCACTGTTTGGCACCAATCCAATTGCTTTTGCTGCGCCCTGTGGTGATGAAGGTGAGGCAATTGTTGTTGATGTCTCGTTGTCCAAGGTTGCGCGTGGCAAAATAATGGCTGCACGGCAAAAGGGTGAAGCGATACCAGAAGGGTGGGCCTTGGGTCCAAACGGAGAACCAGTTACCGATCCAGACCTGGCCCTGCAAGGCACTATGGTTCCGCTTGGGGATGCAAAGGGAACGGCACTTGCGCTGATGGTGGAACTGCTTGCAGCCAGCCTGATAGGAGCAAACACGGCAGACAAGGCCAGTTCCTTTTTTGAAGCCGAGGGACCACCGCCCGGTGTCGGGCAAACCATTATTGCAATTGATCCGGGTAAAATTGGAGGTGAACATGCCGTCGAGCGCATTGCGCAATTGGCAACCAGCATAGACAGTCAGGATGGTGCGCGTGTACCGGGACGCAGGCGTCAGGATTTGCGGTGTGAATTTCTCGAAAAGGGCATTTCTATTCCGGATGATCTGAAAAACGAAATCGAGTTATTGGGCAAATGACCGGAGGCGGATTGGTCATAGTGGGAGGTGGGCAAGCTGCGGCTTCCGCTGCGGCCAAAGCCCGGGAACTTGATGCAGGCGTTCCCATCACGCTGTTGTGCGGGGAGCCGGTTCTGCCCTATCAGCGTCCTCCTCTCTCCAAAAAATACCTGTCAGGCGAAATGCCGCTTGATCGCCTGGTTTTGCGACCACAAAGCTGGTTTGACGAGCACAACATCACTGTGCGCTGTGGCTGTTTTGTAACGGCAATCGACAGGGCTCAAAAGTCCGTGGCGCTGGAGGATGGTGCCGTGGTTCCCTACGACAAATTGTTGTTGGTAACCGGATCTGTCGCACGCAGGCTACCCGGTCACCTGGAAGAAGGTATTACGGGTGTCCATTATCTGCGTGATGCCGTGCATGCTGATTCCATGCGCCCGGTGTTGCAGGCTGGCAAAAGCCTGGTCGTGATCGGTGGAGGATATATCGGTCTTGAAGTGGCGGCCGTGGCCGCGCGTATGGATATGCATGTGACCCTGGTCGAGGTTGCAGAGCGTATTTTACAAAGGGTTGCGGCCCCGCTCACTTCGGATTTTTTCAGGAACCTGCACCGAGAAAACGGAGTTTCCATTATTGAATCAAACGGACTGGCCAAATTTTCCGCCACACAGGGGCAACTGGATGGGGCGGTCCTGGCAGATGGCAAAACCATAGCTGCTGATCTCGTGCTGGTGGGTATTGGCGTGTTGCCTGCTGTCGATCTGGCTGAGCAAAGCGGGCTTTTGGTAGAAAACGGCATCGCGGTGGATAGATACTGCAGAACTTCGGACGCCGACATCTATGCGGCTGGCGATTGTACCAGTTTTGACTATCGCGGCACGATTATCAGGCTGGAATCGGTTCCCAACGCCATCCATCAGGGCGAAGTCGCGGCACACAACATGTTGGGTGACAGTCTGGTTTATGAAGCAAAGCCGTGGTTCTGGTCCGATCAATATGAAGTGAAATTGCAGATTGCCGGGCTCAATGCGGGATACGATGATACAGTTACTCGCCGGGGCAAGCGGCCAGGCAGTCAATCCGTGTGGTATTATCAAAATGACCGACTTTTGGCTGTGGACGCAATGAATGATGCGCCGTCCTTCATGATGGCACGGCGCATACTCGAAGCGGGTAAGACTATCCCCAAAACGATTGCTGCCGATCCATCGGTGAATTTGAAAGACTGGACCTGATCAATGAAGGAAAATCGACCAAAAACCACCTATTCCGGCTCAGAATTCGGGGCTATGTCGGCCTGCGATATTGTACACCTATTGCGCACCAGGAGAGTATCACCCAAGGAACTGGTCTCCTCCAGTGCCGAACGTACCGGGCAAATCGACTCTGACGTAAATGCGATGGTCACCACCTGTTACGACAGGGCGCAGGACAAGATTGGCGGATTGTCAGAATTGGACGTAGATCACCCCGGTTATCTGGCCGGGCTTCCGGTTGGGATCAAGGATTTGACCGCCGTATCCGGTGTGCGCATGACCAAGGGTACGCTTGGCATGAAGGATCATGTTGCGGACGCCAATGATCCCATTGTCGATATTCTGGAAGAGCGGGGTGCGTTGGTTGTCGGCAAAACCAATACACCTGAAATGGGAGCCGGGGGAAATACATTCAACGCGGTGTTCGGCAAAACACGTAATCCTTGGGACACGACAAAAAATGCTGGTGGGTCTTCAGGGGGGGCAGCCGTTTCGCTGGCAACGGGGGAAGTTTGGCTAAGTCACGGGTCGGACCTTGCGGGAAGCCTGCGTACACCGGCTGCCTATTGCGGTGTTGTTGGCATGCGTGGGTCTGCAGGCAGGGTTCTCGGCGGTCCGGCACCTATTGGATTTACGTTGGAAGGCGTCTCCGGACCGATGGCACGCACGGTAGCTGATTGTGCTTTGTTTCTGGATGCCATGAGCGGATATGATTCCCGTGCGCCGCTCAGCCTGCCTGCACCGGAGGAGCCCTTTCAAAAGGCCGTAGAAAGGGTGAATTGCAAGGTGAAGATTGCCTATGCACCAACGCTTGGAGGCTTTGCTCCTATTGAATCGGAACTTGATACCATCATGCAGGCTGCACTTGGTCGACTTGCTGAGGAGGGGGCTGAAATTGAACAGGACTGCCCGTCTCTTGATGGTCTCAATGAGACATATATCACTTTGCGCGGGCTGGTCTGGGCGTCGACCGCCGGACGCTTGCCGCAAGAAATTCAACAGCACTACAAAAATACACTGGCTGAAAATATTGAAGTTGGTCGAAACCAGACCATTGAACAGGTGATGGATGCGAATTTGAACCGTACCACACTTTATCAGACCATGCGGGTATTTCTGGAACATTATGACGTCTTGGCGACGGCTGTTGTGGGGATCGAACAAACTCCTGTTGGCCTGGAATATCCGACCGGTGTCGATGGTCAGGTGATGGACAGCTACATTGACTGGTTGAAATTCTCTTATCTGGCGACAACAACTGGCCTGCCTGCGATTTCGGTGCCCTGCGGCTTTACCAAATCCGGCATGCCGGTGGGTCTGCAACTGATCGGCCCGCCGCGTGGTGATGCCAAGGTGCTGGCTGTGGCCCATGCCGTGGAGCAGGTGCTGGACCTGGGAACTACACCAATCGACCCAATCGTGCACCATGAACCGGAGCAAGCCTGACGTGTCTCTGAAGATTGATAGAATGTCCAACCGGGTCATGAATCTGGGGCATTTCCTGCCGCAAATTGCGCAGCGCAGGCCGGAAGCTGCTGCGTTGATAAGAGGCAATGACACAGTCAGTTTTAGAGAGCTCAATCGCCGGGTTGAGAGCGCTTGCACCGCCTTGTCGAAACTGGGTGTTGGAAAGGGTGATCGCATCCTGGTTCAGTCGCGCAATTCATTTGCCATGTTTGAAGCCATGTTCACAGCGTTTCGGCTGGGGGCGGTTCTGGTTCCGGTCAATTTCAGGCTGACGGAAGACGAGGTGGCTTATATTGCCGAAAGTTCGGGTGCAAAAGTGCTGGTCTATGATCCCGTTTTCAAACCCCATCGCGATGCGGCCTTGCAAACCAGGACCATCGACCATGTGATCAGTCTGGGGCCACCGGACGCAAATGAGGCTGCCTGGAGTGATCTCAATTCAGGTGATCAGCCATTTGAAAGCTGCTCTGTGGATTATAATGATCCCTGCTGGTTTTTCTTCACCTCCGGCACGACAGGGCGCCCCAAAGCAGCGGTTTTGACCCACGGGCAGATGGCATTTGTAGTCACTAATTACCTTGCGGACCTGTTCCCCGGACTGGGAGAGCAGGATGCGTCATTGGTGGTTGCGCCGCTTTCGCACGGCGCTGGCATTCATCAAATCGCACAGGTGGCGCGAGGTGTTGTTTCGGTTTTTCCCGAAGGTGAGCGGTTTGACGTTGAACAGGTGTTTGCTTTGATCGAAAAACACAAGATTACCAATGCATTCACTGTACCGACCATAATGAAAACCATGGTCGATAGTGAAGCGGTGGATCGTTATGATCACAGCAGTCTGCGCCATCTTATTTATGCCGGGTCACCGACCTACCGGGTCGACCAGCAAAAAGCGTTGGTAAAGCTGGGGCCTTGTATTGTCCAGTATTTTGGCCTTGGAGAAGTCACCGGCAATATATCTGTTCTGCCGAGCTATCTGCATCATGTTGACGACGACGTTCAGGGACATCTTGGCTCATGCGGCTATGCCCGTTCCGGCATGCAGGTCGAAATACAGGATGAAGGGGGCAGTACCCTGGCCAGGGGCGAGACCGGTGAAATCTGCGTCATCGGGCCGGCTGTTTTTTCCGGCTATTACAACAATCCCGAAGCCAATCAGAAAGCATTTCGCAATGGTTGGTTTCGCACGGGTGATCGGGGCCATATGGATGAACAAGGGTTCATCTACATTACCGGGCGCGAAAGCGACATGTACATATCCGGAGGGTCCAATATCTATCCTCGCGAGATCGAAGAAAAGATCATGCAGCATGATCATGTGCGCGAATGCGCTGTGGTCGGTCTTCCAGACGCTAAATGGGGAGAAGTCGGCGCTGTGGCACTGGTTGTGGAGGAAGGGTTTGACCAGGACGAGTTTGAAGCCTGGATGAATAGCAAAGTTGCTTCCTACAAGGTGCCAAGACGTATTGAACTCTTCGATCAACTGCCCACCAGTGGGTATGGTAAAATTACCAAAAATCTTGTGCGGGCAGCGATAGCCGAACGGGATGAAAATTAAGACAAAGGGTCCGCAAGTTGACGAATACAGGTTTTTACTTTGATGAAATCTGCTTGTGGCACACAGCTGCGGCCCACGCGCTGGTTGTTCCCGTTGGCGGTTGGGTTGAGCCGCTTGCGGCTGGCGGACATGCAGAATCGCCAGAAAGCAAACGGCGTTTCAAGTCTTTGCTGGATGTTAGCGGCCTGACCGCAAAGCTGGAAGTGCGGCAGGCCCGGCCTGCGGATATGGATGAATTGCTGCTAGTGCATGGAAGGAAATATCTCGACCAGTTCAAAACCCTGTCCGATGGGGCAGGGGGTGAACTCGGCACCCGTGCGCCTTTTGGTCCTGGAAGTTTTAAAATCGCCTGTGCATCAGCCGGTCTCGCCTTACAGGCCGTTGATGACGTTTTGTCGGGTTCTGTTTCCAATGCCTATGCCCTGTCCCGCCCACCAGGACACCACTGCCTTCCGAACGAAGCCATGGGCTTTTGCCTGTTGTCAAATATTGCCATCGCAATTGAAGCCGCGAGAAAAAAACACCAGATCCGGCGTATTGCGGTCGTTGACTGGGACGTTCATCACGGCAATGGTACTCAGGTAATCTACGATCAAAGCCCTGACGTCCTGACGATCTCAATCCACATGGAAGGTGGATTTCCACCGGGACTATCCGCTGCTGACAGGCGAGGGAGCGGAGCTGGCGAGGGGCATAATCTCAACATTCCTTTGCTTCCCGGCGCCGGACAAGTGGCCTATATGGCTGCATTTGACCAATTGGTGTTGCCGAAGCTTGAACAATACAAGCCGGACCTGATTGTGGTCGCTTGCGGTTTTGATGCCAATGGTTTCGATCCCTTGTCCCGAACTCTCGCTCATTCAGGTACATTTGCAGACATGACCAAATGCATCAAGCAGGCCGCCGACTCGCTTTGCGATGGTCGGCTGGTTCTTGTTCATGAAGGTGGCTATGCGGAAGCAGTAGTTCCTTTTTGTGGTCTGGCCACGATGGAACAGCTTTCGGGTATTTCCACTGAAGTGGAAGACCCGTTCAAAGCGCTGCTGGAAGCCCGTCAGCCACCACAGGTATTGACCGACCTGCAATTGAAATTGCTTGATGAGCAGACCAAGGCTGCAGGGCTTTAGCCAAGTGCGGCAGTTAATTTGTCAAATCATGGCTTGGTAACACATTTCAAACCTCCCGCTGATACGGTCCTTGCGGACAACATTCTAATCCCGCGTGGTGCGGGCAGACGGGGCTTTTGAACATGACCAATGCCGTTCGTAAAACTTCTGAGGTATTTGACGAGGAACGCACTTCCCAGGTAGCGGCCTTGAGCAAAAAAGTTTTTGGTCGCACACCAGAACGGGTGGCTTTTCCAGGTGGCAAATCCAGAAGCGCATTTATCGCCGATATGGGTGATACGCCCTATGTTTTTGCGAAGCGGTCGGACAGGGCGGATGCCCAGCTCGAAGGCATTGTGCTCCGCACTCTTGGCCCCAGTGGATATGTGCCGAGACTAAAAGCTGTAATTGATGAATGGGTGGTTCAGGAATGGGTTCCCGGTGAACGTTTGCCCGTTGTAATGGACCAAATTGCGGATATGGAAGAACGCAAGCGCAGGGTTTCAGAAGCGCTTGAATGTCTCATTCACATTCACAACGAAGCTCACGGTGCCAATCTGCACCACCGCATCCCCAAGATAGGAACCGTTGACAATTGGTTGTGGGACCGCACCGGGGCAGCCAAGCGCATTTCAAATTCAATCGGACTGCCAGCGCCTGAACTGGACCGGGAAAAGCTCGTCAAGCTGATGGACGTGAAACGCGATGAGTTCGTCAAATGGGATGCCCGTCCTGGCAATGCAATGGTCAGTGATCAGGGCACAATCTGGTTCGATTGGGAAGATTGCGGACGCAGCAAGGCGTTGGATGATCTCGCTTATCTGCTCTGCGATGAATGGACGAATCTTGACGCCCAGAGCGAAGAGGAATTGTTGAAGTCCTATTTCCCCTTTTTCAATCGCAGTCTGTCGCAGGAACGGGGTGAACATTATCTGCGTCTGTTTGGCGTCACTCACATGATCCTGAGAATCCGAATGGCCCAGAAATACCACTCCCGCGATGGAGAATGGTGGGACCGTGACTACTGCCTGAATGGTGACAAAGTGGGTGTGACAGCGACTGAAATTGGCCGTGAAATTGCTCGCGCCAGTCGATGGGCAGACGGGGTTGCAGAATTCAAACCGCTGGTGCCGTGGCTGCAGTCTTTGCGCGAACACTATCACCTGGACTAATCCCGATTGAGATTCGCCCACTGTTATCGGTGACTTTGGCTTTAAACCCGCGTCGGCAGTGCATGATGGTCGCTGACATGGCTGCCATGTCGCAAAAAATTATGTAACCATATGAATTAATGCGATAATACTCCAATTTTGGACCATTTCAGCGCCGGATGAAAGTATTTTGGCTGGCACATTCACGGTCATTTTTCCTGTGTATTGCCCCGCTGATCTAATCCCTAAGTTTGATTGCGACAATTTTTCATTCCTCATAGTTTGGCAACAGAGGCGGGCTTTTGTTTGGCTCCGCGCTCTTATGCTCAAATCCCAGGGAGGAATCTTTTTATGAGTGATCGCAAAGAAATTACACGCCGCCGCGTGATCAAGAGTGGTGCAGCAGCTGCTGCAGCTGCTGGTGCAACCCCGTACTTCTTTACTCGGGCGTTTGCTGATGGCCACGGCTATATGAATGCCCCAAAGGGTGACACCGTTACTTTTGGTTTCAACGTTCCCCAGACTGGCGCCTATGCTGATGAGGGTGCGGATGAATTGCGCGCCTATGAACTGGCCGTTGAGCACATCAACGCTGGTGGCGGTGGAATGCTCGACACCTTCTCGTCAAAAGCTCTGACCGGTGGCGTGAACGGCAAAACTGTTAAATTCGTAACTGGTGATACCCAGACGAAATCAGACGCTGCTCGTGCATCTGCCAAGCGCATGATCGAAAACGATGGCGCTATCATGATTACCGGCGGCTCTTCATCAGGCGTGGCGATTGCCGTGCAGGGTCTTTGTCAGGAAGCTGGTGTGATTTTCATGGCTGGTCTGACGCACTCCAATGACACCACTGGTAAGGACAAGCGCGCTAACGGTTTCCGTCACTTCTTTAACACTGAAATGACCGGTGCTGCTCTTGCTCCCGTGCTGAAAAACAACTTCGGTACTGATCGTACAGCCTACCACCTGACAGCTGACTATACATGGGGCTGGTCGCAGGAAGGTTCGATCAAGAAATACACCGAGCAGCTAGGCTGGAAAACAGCAGCAGCTGTGCGCACACCACTCGGTGCCGGTGACTTCTCTCAGTACATCACACCAGTTCTGAACTCCGGTGCTGACGTTCTGGTTCTGAACCACTACGGTAAGGACATGGTGAACTCGCTGACTCAGGCTGTTCAGTTCGGTCTGCGTGACAAGCAGGTGAACGGAAAAGACTTTGCTATCGTTGTTCCACTTTACTCTCGTCTCATGGCGCAGGGTGCTGGTGAAAACGTTAAAGGCATCTTCGGTTCCACTAACTGGCACTGGTCGCTGCAGGACGAAGGCTCAAAAGCCTTTGTTAAGTCCTTCGGGACCAAGTATGGCTTCCCGCCATCTCAGGCTGCTCACACAACTTATTGTCAGGCTATTTTGTATGCTGACGCTGCTCAGCGTGCCGGTACATTCAAGCCGTCAGAAGTTGGTAAGGCTCTGGAAGGCTTCAAGTTCGATGGCCTTGGAAATGGTCCGACTGAATATCGTGCTGAAGACCACCAGTGCTTCAAGGATGTTTTGGTCGTGAAGGGTAAAGAGAACCCATCCTCCAAGTTTGACGTTCTGGAAGTTGTTGAGGTAACACCTCGCTCGCAGGTTGAGTATGCTCCTGATCTGCTTGGCGGTGAGCTTGGTCCTTACAACAACGGTTAAGGCAAACTGAAATTCGGCTTCCCTGCATTGTGTGGGGAAGCCGATTCTGCAACCAACAGGTATTTCCATAGGCGAAATATTTACGGCTTGCACAAAAGACGAATGCGGTGCACTGGGCGGGGAGCAACAGTGCGAACTCGGCCATTGCAATGAGAGAGCCCGTAGCGCGCCAAAAACCGGCCGCTTGGGAGGATAATATGGATGCAATTTTTCTTCAGGTTTTGAACGGGCTCGACAAGGGCGGTGCATACGCATTGATCGCACTTGGCCTGACGCTTGTATTCGGAACACTCGGTGTGGTGAATTTTGCCCACGGAGCATTGTTCATGCTCGGTGCCTTCTGCGCGGTTACACTGCAACGGATTTTTACCATCTCCTATGACCGGATCAGTGAGACGGAGAAGGACTTTCTTGGAAACCCGCTGAAAGAGCAGGTTCCCTATCTGGAAAGCTGGTTCGGCGCCGATGTTTCCAACTTTCTCCAGGATTATTCGGTTCCCCTGTCGATCATTGTTACGATGGGGTTCATGGCTATTGTCGGCATTGTGATGGAGCGGGGCCTCATCAAGCACTTCTACAAGCGCCCTCATGCCGACCAGATCCTTGTAACCTTTGGCCTTGCCATCGTGCTGCAGGAGATTGTCAAACACTACTACGGAGCCAATCCGATTCCACAAAGCGCGCCCGATATTGTTGCTGGTGCTGCCAATGTGGGTGCCATGTTTGGGCTGGGTGAAAATGTTATCTATCCATGGTGGCGCCTGATTTACTTCCTGTTCTCGGCAATTGTCATTTTCGGTGTTTTTGCCTTCCTGCAATTCACCACATTCGGCATGGTAGTTCGCGCCGGCATGCAGGACCGTGAGACAGTTGGATTGCTCGGCATCAACATTCAACGCAGGTTTACCATCGTCTTCGGGCTGGCCGCTATCGTGGCGGGCATGGCAGGGGCCATGTACACGCCTATATTGCCACCTGACTATCACATGGGCATGGACTTTCTGGTTCTGTCTTTCGTGGTTGTTGTGGTTGGTGGCATGGGGTCGCTGGGGGGCGCTGTGCTGGCCGGGTTCATGCTCGGCATTCTGCAGAGTTTCGCTTCAATGAATGAAGTGAAGACGATCCTTCCCGGCATCGACCAGATCATTATTTATCTCATTGCAGTGGTTATTCTGCTGACCTTGCCCCGTGGTCTTATGGGACGCAAAGGCGTGATGGAGGATTAAGGCAATGGAAAAGAATCTTGCTGTAAAAGACATGACGCTGTTCCTGGGGTTTAGTGCGGTCATTCTGTGCCTGCCAATCATCCTGGAGCCGATCGGAGCCAATTATCCTGACCTGCTGCAGAAGATTGCCATCTTTGGAATCTTCGCCATCGGGTTCAATATTCTCTTTGGCCTAACCGGCTATCTGTCATTTGGTCATGCCGTCTTTATCGGTATCGGCTCTTATATGTCGCTCTGGAGCTT
The DNA here is from genome assembly GCA_051009515.1 of Rhizobiaceae bacterium. GTDB lineage: Bacteria > Pseudomonadota > Alphaproteobacteria > Rhizobiales > Rhizobiaceae > Pseudahrensia. Next base: position 14,088 of record JBPCWM010000150.1, read on the forward strand.
CAAGCTGCTGACCATGAATGTTCTGCCAGCGATTGTATTTTCAATCCTGCTGGCCGGGGTTGTGGCCTATTTGATTGGGTTTGTGTCCCTGCGGCGCTCGGGTATTTATTTCTCTATCCTGACGCTTGCATTCGCGCAGATGTCTTACAATCTGGCCTATTCGGTGCTGACTCCGATCACCAATGGTGAAACCGGTCTTCAGACCAGAGCCATCAGAACCGACCCAACCAAGTCGCTTCTGGATGCTGATTTGCGAATCATTGATCAGGCCCTTGGAATCCAGGAAGTCGGGGTGCCAACGACGAACTTCTTTGGCATGCCGATGAGCGGTTACACAGGTTTCTATTTCTGTGCGGTTTTGCTGATCATCTGCTTCTTTATCGCCCAGCGGCTTACACGCTCCAATTTCGGCATCATGCTGAAAGCCATCAAGTCCAACCAGAACCGCCTGAACTATACTGGCATCTATACGCGCCCTTATCTGATCGCAGCATTTGTGATTTCTGGCATGTATGCCGGGTTGGCGGGTTCTTTGATGGCGGTGACAGACCCAATTGCCGGGGCAGAACGCATGCAGTGGACAGCCTCTGGTGAGGTGGTTTTGATGACCATCCTTGGAGGTGTTGGTACACTGGTTGGCCCGGTATTGGGCGCTGGCCTGATCAAGTATGCGGAACAGAAAGTTTCGTCATGGAACGAAGGCATTTTGGAAAACTTCTATTCCTTCCTGCCGGAAACCCTGCAGCACTGGATGACAAACCTTACGGCTCTGTTTGTCGGTGAGGGTTGGCACATGACGCTTGGACTTATGTTCATGATTATCGTGATCTTTCTGCCCGGTGGCCTGATGGAAGGGTTCAACCGCCTGGCCGGATTGTTCAAGCGCCGTTCAAAAGATGACGAAACAGGTGCCGCTGCACCACAAGCTGCGGAATAGGGGAGGGATCATGTCATTAGCTGAAGATGTGGCCAACGAGCCTGGCAGAAGTTTTGAAAGCGGAATCGCCAACTCGGTTTTGCATATTGATGATGTGCACAAGAGCTTTGCGGGCCTGCATGCCTTGTCGGATGTTGATCTGGATGTGCGCGAGGGCGAGACCCATGCGATCATAGGACCAAACGGGGCTGGAAAGTCGACCTTGCTCAACGTCTGTGTTGGCCGATTGAAGCCTGACAGGGGGGCGGTTGTCTTTGATGGAACGGTTCTAACCGGCAAACAGCCGCACGAAATCAACCAATTGGGGGTTGCCCGCGTGTTCCAGACACCTGAGGTATTTCCGGACCTGACGGTTCTGGAAAACGTCATGGTTCCGGCGCTTTCAAAGCGGGACGGATGTTTCCGCCTCAACCCGTTTCAAAGTTTCAACAACGAAAAGAAGATCCGCGATGAAGCGGTTGACGTGATTGAAAGCGTTGGCCTGCAGGCCCAGCTTTCAGATCCGGCAAGTGCCATGTCGCGCGGTGACAAGCGAAGATTGGAACTGGCCATGGGCCTTATTCAGCATCCGCGTCTTTTGCTTCTCGACGAACCGACAGCCGGTATGGCGCGCCATGACACCAATGCCACGATTGAATTGCTGAGGAAGATCAAGGAAGGTGGCATGACCAAAGTGATCATCGAGCATGACATGCATGTGGTTTTCTCGCTTGCTGACCGGATTTCCGTACTGGCCGGGGGGCGTATCATTGCCCAGGGCAAGCCGGAAGAGATTAAAAACAACCCAAAGGTGAAGGAAGCCTATCTCGGGGAGGAACAGGTATGAGTGTTGCAGAAGTTGTGGATTTCGCAGAGGCGACCGGGACTGCTCCTGCTTCAGACGCAGCAGCCGGGGCGGACTATTTTTCCGTAAGTGGTCTCAATGCCTACTATGGTGACAGTTATATTGTTCAGGATGTTTCCTTTGACGTGAATGAGGGTGAAATCATTGCCTTGCTCGGACGAAACGGCGCTGGCAAAACGTCCACCCTTCGCGCTATAGCCCGCACAGACGAACCGGAATTGCGGTCCGGGCAGATCATGCTGCAGGGGCAGGCTGTCCATGAAATGGAATCCTATCAGGCTTCGCTTGCAGGTATCGGCCTTGTGCCCGAAGACCGCCGTATCATCCCTGGTCTGACTGTTGAGGAAAACCTCGATTTGGCCGTTATTGCGGGCAATCGTGGTTGGGAATATGAGCGCATATACAACCTGTTTCCGCGATTGAAAGAACGTCGCAAACAGGAAGGAACCACGCTTTCGGGCGGTGAACAGCAAATGCTGGCCATTGGCCGTGCTCTGGCCAAGGAGTTGAAGCTTTTGCTTCTCGACGAGCCGTATGAAGGTCTGGCACCAGTGGTGCGTCATGATATTGAAAAGGCGCTGATGGAAGTGCGTGAAGCCGGGATCACCACAATTATCGTTGAACAGAATGCGGTTGCAGCGCTGAAGATTTCAGATCGTGCAATCATTTTGGATACGGGTGAGGTGGCCTTTAAGGGGTCGGCCAAGGAAGTGCTCGACGACGAAGCTCTGCGTCACGAATATCTGGCAATCTGACGGCCAGTTTCCATTCTGCGCTTGCCAAGTGTTGCGGGGCCGTTTAGCCACGCACCATGGGTGCAGGTCGTTCCACATTTGATGTTATTGTTCTGGGAGCAGGCGGGGCGGGCCTTATGTGCGCGCTTACGGCTGGGCAACTGGGGCAGAACGTGCTGGTTATTGACCATGCGCAGGAACCGGGCAAGAAAATACTGATATCCGGTGGTGGTCGCTGCAACTTTACGAATACGGGCACCTCAGCCAGCCGTTTCATTTGCGATAACCGTCATTTTGCGAAATCAGCGCTGGCGCGGTATCAGCCGCAGGACTTCATTGGTCTGGTGGAAAAACATGGCATTGCCTGGCATGAAAAGACACTTGGCCAGTTATTCTGCGACGGGTCCGCAAGGCAGATTGTAAAGATGCTGCTTGATGAATGCACCGTTGGCAGGGTTCGCCTGCAACTTGGCAAATCAATCAACGCAGTAGAGCGCCAAGAAGGTGGTTTCCGAGTACAAATCGATGGCGGTGTATTCAGCTCCAAGGCGCTCGTTATAGCTACAGGTGGACCATCCATCCCGAAATTGGGAGCAACGGGTTACGCCTATGATCTGGCGCGACAGTTCGGCTTAAAAATCATCGAGCCGCGTCCAGCATTGGTACCCTTCACGCTTGCCGGCGAAGAAGCCTTGTTTCGCGATTTGTCGGGTGTTGCCACACCTACGATCGTTCATTGCAATGGACAGGCCTTTGAAGAGGCTTCCCTTTTCACCCACAAGGGATTGTCCGGGCCTGCCATGTTACAGATTTCGTCCTATTGGCGCCATGGTCAGTCCATTGAGGTTGATTTCCTGCCCAACCGCAGTGGCAACTGGTTGCTTGCCCGCAAGGAGAAGTTTCCAAAGCAGAAACTGGCGAACGTTCTGGGGACTGTTCTGCCAGCCCGTCTGGCCGATGTGCTCGGTACAAAACTCCTTCAGGATAAATTGCTGGCGGAAACGGCTGACAAGGCTCTGGTTGCAGCAGAACAGTTGTTACATCGTTGGTCATTCACGCCGAATGGCACGGAAGGGTTTGCCAAGGCAGAGGTGACAGTGGGAGGAATCAACACCGCAGAACTCTCGTCCAAAACCATGGAAAGCAAAAGAGTGCCCGGCCTGTATGCCATTGGTGAAGCTGTTGATGTGACCGGCTGGCTGGGCGGGTACAATTTCCAATGGGCCTGGGCCAGCGGAGTTGCTGCGGGAGAAGCAATCGCCTCGAAATAACCTTACATCATGTCGTTTTCTTCAAGCACTTTGCGGGCAATTCGAAAACATTCGAGGCTTTGAGGAACGCCGCAATAGATGGCGATTACGTGAATAATGGCGCGAATTTCTTCCTTTGTGACACCATTATTGATGGCGCCCCTGCAGTGAAGTTCCCATTCGTTCATTTTCCCCAGTGCGCCGATCATGGACAGATTCATCATTGAGCGGGTTTTAACGTCAATCACCTCATCGCCCCAGCCGAAGCCCCAGCACCAGGCTGTCATGGCTTCCTGAAACGGTCTGGTAAAGTCGTCAGCTGCGGCCAGATTGTTGTCAACATAGTCCTTACCCAGCGTCGCACGACGCTTTTCAAGACCCTTTTCAAATAGTTCGCTGTCCATGGAACTCTCCTTATTATGGGTTGGACGCGCTCAGGCGCCGTGATTGCGGGAATAATTTGAAGCCGAAGCGGGTTTCCACCCTTTTGGCAGATCGGCTATCGGTCTATAGATCTCGACCTTGAGGGGGTGGCACTGAGCCTCTTCACTGGAATGGCTGGCGCTGCAATCGCCACCTGGACATGCGGAGAGTGCTCCAAGCAAATTGCATTCAGCAAAAAACTCCAGGTAATCGCCCTTGCGCACCGGACTGGCCTTCATGAAATATTGCTGCGTGTCGCGTGTAAAGCCGGTGCACATGAAGACGTTGAGTACGTCATGTACATAGGGTTCTGCCTGTACCAACGACAAGCCCGTGTGGGCAGCCAGTGCGCGGGTCAGGTTTGAATGGCAGCAATAGTGATATTCGTTATTGTTCAGCAGCGCATTTGTGTATGGGTCGCAGCGTGTTCCGATCACATCGTGAACACCACCACCAAAACCATCATATTGATACCAGTCCAGCGTATCATCTGTAATCGTCGCCAATGGGCGCAAATAGGGCAGGTTGCTCCACATGCGATCGCCCGTTCCCAGATGAGTGCCGTGGAGTGCTCGGGTCTTGCCACTGAAAAACCGCTCGTCGAGATTGTCCTCATTCCATAAATTCAGATCACCCACCTGCGGCCCTTCCGGACAGGTGATTCTGAAAAACTCACCCGCTTTGACTGTAAATGTGGATGCATCGCGAGGTGCGACCATCACTTCGTCTATCAGCTCCATGCCCTGCCGTGCGGTAGCAAAGGCTGTGTGGTCGAATTTGGGGAAAGTGGTAATGGGATAGCAAACAACCGGTTTAACCAGTTTGCGTTGCGATGCGTCTGCCGGGGCTGGGTGACGAGGTGAAGGTTTCACAATATGCCCTTTCTTCACAATGGTTCCAATTGTGTCCAAAACCCCTTACATGACAGGACTGATCAGCACATCCCCTATCGTGTTTTGAGGGAGGCGAAAAACACATTTTTGATCGAGGAGCAAATGAATGGCGTTAAATCGCATGGTTATGGAACTTGGAATGGGCACCGACATACAGGGTGGGGATTACACAAAGGCCGCCTGTCGGGCCGTGCACAACGCCCTTCGTCAGAACTCGCTGAGCGTTTACGACGCCTTCGGAGTATCGCGTGACGACATGGTTGTTGAAATAATCATCGGTGTAGCCAATCCAGATCAGGTGGATCAGCAGAAAGTTGCCGACATGCTGCCCTATGGCGCGCGCAGTGTGCGGGTTGAAGCTGGTGGAATGGACACGCAAAAGGAAGATGGCAGCGGAGTGACCATTATGGCCAATGCCGCGATTATCGTGCTCCTAGACTTGCCAGAAGGCAAGGTCTGGGGGGCAGCGGCATGACAAAGTTGAAGCGCATCATTCTGGAAATGGGCACCGGAAACGATCTTTACGGTGAAGATTATACCAAGGCGGCATGCCGTGCGATTCAGGACGCGATCCATCATTCCTCGATCACCCTGTTCAAGAGCCTGGATATCAATCCGAACTCCATGCAGATCGAACTCAATCTTGCAGCCCAGGAACCGGATAAAATAGACCTTGCCAAAGCCGCAGCCGAACTGCCCTACGGTCAGGTCACGCCAAAGGCGGTGTTTGGCGGCCTCAACGTTCATGATGAAGTGACAGGGCGCACCAGCGTCATCGTGAATGCGGGAATAATCGTTCGCCTGCCGCTTTAGGACGAAACTACAGGACGAGTTCGAAAGATCCGCCCGCCAGTCTTTCACCGTTGATCTGGATTTCCAGACCATGGGTTCCTGCATGAAAGACACGTGTGGTGATCTGACGAACAGTCTGCTTTTTGGAAATGGTCAGACTTTCATTTGCTTGCAATTCAATGATCTTCCACTTGTAGACTTTGGGTGAAAGTTCACCATTAGCCCGCTGATATTGAATCGCAAAGTCGATAATCAAAGGCTGGAGCTCATCGGCTGTTGAGGTCATTTCCATTTCGAATGCCAGATGGCCACCAAGTTTCACCTCTGGAGTGGTGATGGCGAAATGGTCGACGCGTATCTGCGGTTTGCCATAACCAAGGGCGGCCAAAGTTGGTGCATGGCCTTTCTTGACCAGTATTCGGCAGGCATGTTTTACAAGACGTGTGGTGTTTTTGTCGGCTCCCTCCATCCAGCGTTTTGCAAGCGCGGCCACTGTATCGGGGTGGTCTTTGGCGATGTCGTTGATGTTGTTGGCCACCGAGCGGCGCACATATTCCTCTTCATCTGACTTCAAACCTTCCAGCAAGGGAAGGAGCGGATTGGGATCGTTTACAAATTGCGCGATCTGCAGCCCCCAGGGCAGGCGGGGCCGGGATCCTTCCGATGCCAGACGGCGGATGTGGAAATTGTCGCTTTTCGACCAGACAATCGCCTTGTCCAGCGCGGATTGCCAATCGCGCACGAAAAAATGCCTGACAGCGAATTCTGCGCTGAAACGACAAGTCAGGTGCGCCAGAACGTCGAGACTGTAGTCAAAATCCTTGAGCCCGCGCCTTGCCACCAGATCAGCCATAGGCATGATCGCCCAGCCTCGAATGCCCTGGTCGTCCATCGACATATTGCCAAGACCTGCTCGGTCTTGCGGATGCAGAGCCCGCACCATGATGTCACAGGCCCGGCGGTGATCCGCTGGCAGAAACTGATCCAGGGCATCGCAAATCTGGTTGGAACGCTCTTTGAGTTCAAGCGCATCCATTCCAGCTGTTGCATGCTCAATAAATCTGGCGCGATCGAAATCACCATCCACCCGTGCCAGATGATCAGCCATCTCGGCAATCATGTCCGGGTTAAAAAATGTCTTAAAAGGTTCCGGCACATTGTCCTCATCTATCAGCGCATTGTGTAACTTCATTGGTTGCAGATGCAACGCATCGGAAAATTTATGTACTCTTTGCTGTGCGTGCAGGAAACCCTGCATTGCGCCATCAAACCTTGCCTAATCTGCTTAGGTTGGATAATGTTTTGACGTTGGACAGGGTTCCCGACAGGCAGCGAGCGTGGCGAAACTGAATCGCCTTATACAGCGAACGCTCCATTCACCTTCGGATTTCGCGAGTTAAACACCGAATTGGTCGCCATCTGGCGACATTTCGTACAGGGGGGAGCCTGGAATGCTGGATCGTGCGCCCATGGGCCAAGGCCGCAAAAGAGATACATCAAGGGCCAAGGGCCGTCAGCTGGAAGACGGTGCACTTGCCGATGTCCAGCGTTTGCTTGGCACGCGCGAACGGCGTCGCGATCTGCTGATCGAGTTTTTACACCTTATTCAGGATGAGTTCGGCTGCCTGCAAGTCAGGCACATGCGCGCACTTGCCGAAGAAATGCGCCTGTCCCAGGTGGAAATTTACGAAGTTGCTTCGTTTTACGATCATTTTGATGTGGTCAAGGAAGGGGAAGCCGTTCCTGCCCCACTTACAATCCGGGTCTGTGATTCTGTGTCGTGCATGATTGCCGGGGCAGAACAGCTGATTGAGCAATTGGAGAAAAACGTCAATCCAAACGAGATCCGCGTGATGCGTGCGCCTTGTATGGGGGGCTGTGATGTGGCGCCTGCTGCGCGGGTTGGCGACAGGGAGGTTGGCGAGGCCACTGCTGCAAAGCTGATGAATTATGCCACAACCGGCCAAACAAAACCAATGAAACCAACACACGTTAAACTGGACGCCTATCGCGCCAATGGAGGGTATGCAGCCTGGGACAAGGTCAAGTCAGGAGAACTTTCCGGTGATGCCGTCATTGAAATGCTCTCTGATGCGGGCTTGCGCGGTCTGGGAGGGGCAGGGTTTCCAACCGGCAAGAAATGGAGCTTTGTGCGAGCCTATGAGGGGCCACGCCTGATGACAATCAATGGTGATGAAGGTGAGCCTGGTACGTTCAAGGACCGCTATTATCTGGAGCGCAATCCACACGCCATGTTCGAGGGGGCGCTGATCAGCGCACATGTTGTGGGAGCAGATCGTTGCTACGTCTATATGCGTGATGAATATCCCGCAGTGTTAAACATTTTGCGTGAAGAAATTGCAGCCATTGAAGCTGCAGGATTAACGCAGCCCGGTTTCTTTGAGCTGCGTCGCGGAGCGGGAGCCTATATTTGCGGTGAAGAAAGCGCGATGCTTGAAAGCATTGAGGGAAAGCGTGGTCTACCCAGACATCGCCCACCTTATATAGCTGAAGTGGGCCTGTTTGGGCGTCCGACATTGAACAACAATGTTGAAACCCTTTATTGGTTGCCTGAAATTCTTGAAAAAGGTGTTGAATGGTTTGCTTCGCAAGGCAAGCCGGACCACCCGGGAATGCGGTCCTGGAGTGTATCCGGGCGAGTCAAAAACCCCGGCGTAATCGTTGCTCCTGCCGGTGTGACGATCAATGAACTGATCAATGACTATTGCGGCGGTATGACTGATGGTCATGAGTTCAAGGCCTATCTGCCCGGTGGTGCATCAGGAGGCATCCTGCCGGCCAGCGAGGGCGATGTGCCGCTGGATTTTGGTGGCCGACTGGCTGAACTTGGGTCCTTCGTCGGCTCTCACGCCATTGTGGTGTTCTCAGACCACGACAATATCAAAGACGTGACACTGAACCTGATCGACTTTTTCACCCATGAAAGCTGCGGTCAGTGCACACCCTGCAGGGGCGGCACGGAAAAGCTTGGCAAATTGCTGCGCTCGCCCGGCAAACTGAACGAACAGGCTGTGCGTGATCTGGAAGATGTCATGCGCGATGCATCCATCTGTGGACTGGGGCAAGCGGCCCCCAACCCGGTCAATCATCTACTGGTTCATTTTCGGGAGGATTTGTGATGGTGGCCGCGATACCGACCACACAGGTGGACAATGACCGGACCCGGGTCACCCGTTGGGATTTTGCGATAGGGGCGCAAACTGGCGAACACATCCATGAATATGATTATTGCGTTGTGCCACTCCTGGATGGGCAGTTGAAAATTGTTGCACCGGACGGAACTGAAACTCTTGCTGACATGCAGGCCGGCCAGTCTTACTTTCGCGAAAAGGGTGTCCACCACAATGTCCTGAACGCAAATAATTTTGAGTATTCCTTCGTGGAGATTGAATTCAAATGAGCAACCACATCAAGTTTACCCTGGATGGAAAAGAAGTAGCTGCCGAAGCCGGCGAAACGATCTGGCAAGTTGCCAAGCGCGAAGGAACGCGCATTCCCCACCTCTGCTACCTCGACAAACCCGGATACCGCAGTGATGGCAATTGTCGCGCCTGCATGGTGGAAATTGAGGGCGAACGTGTTCTGGCTGCATCCTGCCAGCGCATTGCCACCGAAGGCCTTGTGGTGAAGACGGATACCGAACGCGCAGACAAATCCCGCAAAATGGTCTTTGAACTGCTTGCCGCCGACATGAATGCACCTGAGGAAAGCCCCGACAATCAGTCGACTTTCTGGGAATGGGCTGGAGAGTTTGGGATTGCCGGCAGTGACCGTCTGCCGTCGAAATTCGCCAGTGATGGAGAGGTTGAGAACGCGGCCAGCGACGATACGCCGGGCCTGCATGATCTCTCCAATCCGGCCATTGCGGTCAATCTTGATGCCTGCATTGCCTGCAATTTGTGTGTGAGAGCCTGCAGGGAGGTGCAGGTCAATGATGTTCTGGGCATGGGCGAGCGCGGGCATCATGCGATCCCGGTATTCGACATTCACGACCCAATGGGTCTTTCTACTTGCGTAACCTGCGGAGAATGTGTGCAAGTCTGCCCGACGGGAGCGCTTTTTGAAAAATCCCTTATGGATGATGCGGGTAAAAAACGTGTCATTGCGGAATTTGACAAGGAAACGGATTCGGTTTGCCCGTTTTGTGGGGTGGGATGCCAGACCACAGTCTACACAAAGGAAGACAAGATCGTTCTTGTTGATGGACGCGACGGGCCGGCAAACAATAACCGCCTGTGTGTCAAGGGTCGCTTCGGCTATGATTATGCCATGTCCGCGGAGCGCCTGACCAAGCCATTGATCCGTCGGGACGATGCACCCAAACAGGCAGATATCGACATGCGCTTCATGCAGGTGTCGGACATATTCCGCGAGGCAAGCTGGGAAGAGGCCATGCAGTTGGCTGCGGGTGGATTGACCAAAGTGCGGGACGAATTAGGGGGGAGTGCCATTGCCGGATTTGGCTCCGCAAAAGGCTCCAATGAAGAAGCCTATTTGTTCCAAAAGCTGATTCGCCAGGGTTTTGGCACCAACAATGTAGATCATTGCACGCGCCTGTGTCATGCATCTTCGGTGTCAGCACTACTGGAAGGCGTGGGCTCCGGGGCTGTGTCTGCACCCTTTACCGATGCAATGAAGGCAGATTGCGTCATTGTGATCGGCGCACGCCCAACTACCAACCATCCAGTGGCCGCTACCTATTTCAAACAGGCCGCCAAGCTTGGCACCAAATTGGTGGTTATGGATCCGCGCGGTCAGGACCTGATGCGTCATGCTGAGCATTCCCTGCGCTTCAAGCCGGGAACCGATGTCGCCATGCTGAACGCAATGATTCACACCATCATCGATGAGGAACTATACGATTCGCAGTATATTCAAGCCAATGCCAGCGGATTTGAAGCACTGAAGGAAAAGGTCAGGGATTTCTCGCCGGAAGCTATGGCCGATGTTTGCGGAATCGATGCCGAAACTCTAAAATCTGTCGCACGGCTCTATGCGACCTCGGAACGCTCCATCATTTTCTGGGGCATGGGTATTTCCCAACACACCCACGGTACAGACAACTCGCGCTGCCTCATCGCACTTGCTCTGATAACCGGCCATGTGGGACGTCCTGGAACCGGACTCCACCCGTTGCGGGGACAAAACAACGTGCAGGGTGCTTCAGATGCGGGCCTGATCCCGATGTTTTTCCCTGATTATCGTTCTGTTGAAAATGGCGATATTCGCGGTGAAATGGAAGATTTCTGGGGCCGAACGCTGGATCCGGTAAAGGGTCTGACAGTAGTGGAAATTGTGGACGCAATCCATGAGGGGCACATTAACGCGATGTATGTGATGGGTGAAAACCCCGCGATGTCTGACCCCGACCAACTCCACGCACGCGGGGCGCTGGCCAAGCTTGACCATCTGGTTGTGCAGGACATTTTCCTGACCGAAACCGCCTGGCATGCTGATGTTGTCTTGCCAGCTTCGGTCCATGCCGAGAAACTTGGCACCTATTCAAACACCAACCGGCAGGTGCAGATTGGGCGTCCGGCCCTTCCATTGCCGGGAGAGGCGCGTCAGGACTGGGAGATCATTGTCGATCTTGCAAATCGCTGTGGGCAGAACTGGTCCTACAAGGATGTTCCCGAAGTTTATGAGGAAATGCGTCAGGTCATGGCCTCGCTGAATTACATGCCGTGGGGACGGTTGGAAGAAGAAGGCTCGGTTACGTATCCGGTGCCGGAAGAAGGGGCTCCCGGTGACGAGGTTGTGTTTACAGACGGGTTCCCCACTGCAGACGGGCGCGGACGCATCGTTCCTGCTGATTTGCGGGCACCTGATGAAGTGCCGGATGCTGACTATCCAATGGTATTGACCACTGGTCGCGTGCTGGAGCACTGGCATACCGGGGCGATGACCCGCCGCGCCGATGTTTTAGACGACCTGGAACCGGAAGGCTTCGCCGCCATGAACCCGCGCGAAATTGCAAAACAGGGTCTTGAACCTGGTCAAATGATTGAAGTAGCCACCCGTCGCGGCACGATTGACGCGCTGTTGCGGGAGGATCGGGAGGTCGCAGATGGCATGATCTTCATACCATTCTGCTTCAATGAAAGCCCGGCCAACCGATTGACCAATCCGATGCTCGATCCCTATGGGAAAATTCCCGAGTTCAAGTTTTGTGCCGCAAAAGTAGCTCCCGCACAGCAAAAAGAAGCAGCAGAATAGAACAGAAATGGATCAGGGGGTGAGCAGAATTTTCCCCCTGTGACCTGCTTTCTCCATCATTTCGTGGGCCGCCTGCACGTCTGAAAACGCAAATGTTGCGTGGGTCAGGGTTTTGAACTGTCCGGATTTAAAAAGTGGCCAGACTTTTTCATGAAGATCCGCGGCAATCTGCGCTTTGAACGCCTTGCTGCGGGGGCGCAGGGTAGAACCGGTATATGTCAGCCGTTTCAACATGATGGGCATTAAGTTGATTTCAACCCTGGACCCCTTGTTGAAGGCAAGCTGAACGATCATTCCATCAGGTTTTGCAGCGCTGATATTGCGGGCAATATAGTCCCCGCCAATTATGTCGATAATGATATCCGCCCCACCAGCTTCCTTGATGATCTCGACGAAATCTTCTTCGCGATAATTAATGGCTCGTTCCGCGCCAAGGTCTTCGCAGAACGCGCAGCCTTCAGGCTTGCCACTGGTTGCAAATACACGCATGCCAAAGGCTTTGCCCAATTGGATGGCTGTTGAACCAATGCCGCCAGCCCCACCATGTACCAGCAATGTTGCTCCGGCAGGTATTGTCCGGTTCAAGAATACATTGTTCCAGACTGTAAACAGTGTTTCCGGCAAACCGGCAGCGTCGACCTCGGCAACACCGTGGGGAATAGGCAGGCAATGATCTGCTTCAATGGCCACATATTGGGCATATCCGCCGCCATTTGTCAGAGCGCAGACGCGGTCGCCTGTTTTCCACTTTGTAACGTCTGCCCCCACCGCAACGACTTCCCCCGAAACCTCCAGTCCAAGCAGGTCTGACGCGCCCTTGGGCGGGGGATAATGGCCGCGCCGTTGCACAATGTCCGGGCCGTTGACACCAGCGGCCGTGACCCTGACCAGAACTTCGCCTGATGCTGGTTCCGGTACCGGTCTTGTGCCGGGAGCAAGTACGTCGATACCACCGGGCTCGGTGATTTCAATCGTGTTCATGGTTTCTGGTATCATCACTGTTCAGTCCTGACTGGAAATTGAAATATTTACAAAATTTACAAAATGACGGGCATGTTGCATTGAAAATTTACAAATCAACCGCTTTTTGGAGTTTGATTTGTATTTTTTACATGGCTTTACAATCGTGCGTCCTATGATTGGACATTCTAATAAACCGCGAGGGTGTTGACCATGAAAATTCTTATTCTTGGAGCTTCGTACGGCTCTTTATTGTCTACAAAGCTTATTATGGCCGGCCATGATGTGACGTTGATTTGCCGTCAACAAACTGCTGATCTGATCAATCGCGAGGGGACAGTGGTGCGGTTGAAATTGCGAGATGAGGCGGAACCCCGACTGCTGAAATCAAGTGACTTTCCCGGTCGTGTAACAGCGGCAACTCCTGATCAGGTGCGGCCTGAGGATTATGATTTGGTGGCGCTGGCCATGCAGGAACCGCAATATGGCGAACCTTCCGTGAAAGCCCTGATGGGTCGCATTGCTCTCAGCAAGCGCCCCTGTCTCTCCATCATGAATATGCCACCTTTGCCTTATCTGCGCCGCATTCCGGCTCTTGCCGGGGCCGATTTGAATTCCTGCTATGCTGATGCATCCGTTTGGTCGGCATTTGAACCGGGGCTAATGAGCCTGTGCAGCCCGGACCCCCAGGCCTTTCGTCCGGCAGAGGAAAGCGCGAACTTTCTGCATGTGGGCCTGCCTACAAACTTCAAGGCTGCTGAATTTGAAGATGAAGATCACAACCGCATTTTGCGTCAATTGGCGGCTGACATTGCCGACGTGCGGTTGTCTGGCCAGGATGTGCCCGTGAAATTGCGGGTTTATGAATCCTTGTTTGTGCCCATGGCCAAGTGGAGCATGTTGTTGACCGGAAACTATCGTTGCGTAACCCGTGGCGAAGGTCGGGCTATCCGCGATGCAGTTCATGGAGATGTTCAGCAATCTCAGGCCATTTACGCCTGGGTGGATCAACTGGCCCGCAATCTCGGTGCGGACTCAGCCGATCAGGTGCCGTTTGATAAGTATGCAAATGCAGCACAAAGCCTGCTGAAACCCTCTTCTGCAGCACGCGCCATCTATAGTGGCTCAACCCAGATCGAGCGGGTGGACAAGCTGGTTCAACTTGTGGCGGCCTCGCTGAACATGTCGCATACTGCGGTGGATGAAACGGTTTCCATTGTGGATGGAAAACTGGCTGAGAATAGTCGTCTGGCAGCCTGACGGTTTTAACTCCCAGGAAATCGCAGCAGGTTCTTCGGACTTGCTGCGATTTTCTGTTTGGCCCTCCATTGGGGCTGGCCAATAGGTCTGGAAATTGCAAATTATGGAGTGACTCTCTCTCAGTCCAAGGCGCAATTTCATGCAAAATCGTTCGTTTACATTCACCCACGCCATTACACGCCGGCCAAGTGCCAGCATTGTTGCCGGTCTGCGTGCGGTTGATACGGGAACACCGGATTTGGCGGTTTTTCTTGAACACCATAGAGATTATGTGAAGGCCCTCAAGTCCACCGGAGCGCAGGTCACCGAACTTCCCGAAATGGAGGACTTTCCAGACAGTGTCTTCGTCGAAGACGCTGCCCTTTGTCTGCAGGAAGCCGCGATCATCATGCGCCCTGGAGCTCGAAGCCGGCTTGGTGAAGCGGCGCGCATGAGGCCGGTTCTGGAAAGTATCTATGACAACGTTTTGACCATCAATGGGCCTGGAACCATTGAAGGTGGCGATATTCTGGTTACCGAGCGGGAAATTCTTGTTGGACGGTCCGCACGAACGGACGCAGCGGGCATAGAGGAGTTGACCGGACTTGTAACACCGCTTGGTTATGCGGTCCGCGAGGTCTTGACCCCGCCGGACGTGCTCCATTTCAAAACCGATTGTTCATTGTTGGACGGTGAAACAATTCTTGCAACCGAACGACTGGCAAAGACCGGTTGCTTTGAAGGTTATAAACTGGTTCAGACTGCTCCAGGAGAAGAAGCCAGCGCTAATTCCATCCGGTTTAACAATCTGCTTGTCTTTCCAGCCGGTTTCCCTGCAACACGCGCCAGATTGCAGGACCAGGGGTTTCAGATACGCGAAGTTGGAAATTCAGAAGCCGCCAAGCTCGATGGCGGCATGTCCTGCCTTTCGCTGCGCTTTTCTCCTGGCGGGAGCCAGGGCTACTGAATCAGGTCGAAAACCTTCGTGCCAGTTGTGAATCAGGCCGCGAGCCTGGGGAAAGTGCAAATTGCATCGCCTGGTTGCCAAGGTTTGCGCTTTTCCATGACGGAGAGAAAGAGCTGGCTTTCCAAAAAGCCAGTCAGCCAGGATTGCAAATTTGGACATGACTGTTGGCCAAACCAGTCTGCATCTGTATTGGCGAATTGGCGCACAAAGGGTGCAATCGCAACATCTGCCAGAGAAATGCGATCACCGAAAAGGAAGCCCCTTGATTGCAGACTGTGTTCCAGTGAATTGAGGATATCCAGCCCCTTTTGGCGGTGATGATGGGCAAATGTTTCAATATCGTCTTCCGGGCCGGCCTTGCGGGAGGCGTATTTGTAATTGTCGAGGTGGTGTTTGAATTCGCCATCCATAAAGGAAATCAGCCCCAACATGTCGTCAATGTTACCAGCTTCAGGCTTCAGCCATTGATCAGGATCATTGCGATCGAGCGCCCAGAGCATGATGTCGAGGCTTTCTTCCAGCACGGTTGCATCATCCATAACCAGAACAGGGACTGTAGCCTTGGGCGAGGCGTTGATCATATCTGCAGGCTTGTCGCGCAACAGGATTTCGCGCAGCTCCACCAGTTGTCCTGACGAAGCCAGCGCCATACGGGCTCGCATGGCATAAGGGCAACGACGAAAACTGTAGAGAACTGGAAACTCGGTCATGGCTCCTATGCTAATTTCGCTCCATTGGCTTGTCCAGATAATGGGTGTTTCCCGATGGCCTTCAAGGTCGCGTGGGTTTTGCCGGCGCATCTTTCTTGGCCTGATCAAAGGCCTTTCTTCGTTCTTCAATATCTGCTTTTGAAAGCAGATCGGCGTTGGAATAATCCCGTTTCCAATTTTTCTTGCCTGTCCATTCAAAGGGTGACTGCTCGGTGGATCGCGCTTTGGAGGCAGTTTCTACAAGTTTTAGGGCCAGGCGGGCGATTTCCAACTGGCTTACGGGGTCGTTGGGGCGCCCGGCACTGTTGCCGAGGGGAAAGTCGTTGAACAAAAACCGGGGTGCACCGACATGTTCGACAATGTCCTTCGCGCAGCCGGAGATGACGGTTGCAATTCCTGCCTCTTCAAGGGCACAGGCCGCCATTGCAACCGATTGGTGACAGACCGGGCAATTTGGCACCAGCAGGGCAATATCAACTGAATCCTCAAGGCATCTGGATACCAGTTCAACACAGTCCACTTCGCGAGTGACGCGATGGGAGCGGTTTGTCGGCAGGCCGTGAAAGCGGGGAGCGAGCGACCCGATCTCTCCCAAGTCCTCCAGATGCTTTAAGGCGCGCAAGGGGAAATAGCTTCCTTGATCTTCAGCCGTGGTGTGGACGCGATCAATGGCGATGTGGGAAATGCGTAGATCAGGTTCGCTGTGGATTGGCTTGGAATAGATTTCGAAAAACTTTGCCGCGCCATTGTAGGGTGCACCGGGCCCCTGATCTCCATTGTCTGGATGATAGGGCGCAGCTGTGGTGACAATTGTCACGCGGGATTGACTGACGGGTTTGTCGGGTTGGTGAAAGGGAATGGGGTCAAGTTCCGCCCACCTGTAGGGTTCACCGTAACCCAACGCCTCATAGTAGGTGCGGATGCGTTGCAGATAGGGTAGGGGGGAGTTTGTCACGATTGGCTCTTTGTTGCTTTGACCTGGCTGTCCCGCCAAATCGTGTACATGCCACTTGCTATGATCACTGACGTGCCAATCCAGGTCCACATGTCGGGCAATTGCTGAAAGATCACATATCCATAGAAAGTGCCCCAGATGATCAATGTGTACTGCACGGGAGCCACAACCACGGCCTGCGCCACTTCAAGGGCCTTGATCACACAAATCTCGGCCACAGCAGCACTTGCTGCAAGGCAGACCAGCAGGCCGAAGTGCCAGGGTTCAGCCGGCCAGCGCATGACAAATGGCAGGGGTATGGTCAACAGGATGGTGCCAACAAGTGCCGTATAGGCAACTGTTGTTGCAGTCCGGTCGGTATCACTGAGCTTGCGTGAGATGACCTGCCGCAAGGCAAACAGGATTGCGGCAATCACGACAAGAAGCACGGCGGGGTGCATGACGCCCAATCCCGGTCGAATGACAATCAGCGCGCCCAAAAAACCAGCACAAACGGCAATCCAACGGCGCGGGCCGACTTTCTCCTTTAAGATGACCGCACCCATGACAGTCACTATGAACGGAGCTACAAAACTCACGGCAACCGCGTCGGCAAGAGGAACAAAGCCTATGGCAAAGATGAACAGGCTTGCAGAACCGACCGCAAGCGCCCCACGGGTAATTTGGAGCAGGGGTTGGGCAGTGTTCAGCAAGGCCGTTCCACGCATGGAGAGCAAGACGACTACACCAACGAACAAACCAAGCTGACGTGACCACACAATTTGCAGTGGATGCAGGGTATCGGTTAAAAACTTGGCCTGTGTGTCCACAGCTGAAAAAATGAACATGCCGGCTGCCATATAGGCCAGTCCCAGCAGATTGTTGGATTGGCGATCAGGATTGGTTGGCAGGATGGGAGACGTTGGATTGACTGAAATGGAAGCTACTCCTGGTCCGGTGCAAGCATGAAGGCAGCAAAAAAGGCATTCAGTGCGTCAAAACCGGTGAGAGGCAGTATGTTTGCCAGGTGTTGGTCAGGGCGAACTATGACCATACAGCCATGACCACGGTCAATGCCGCGCATTTGAAATATGTCGGCATCGCTTTTTAAGTCGGGACAAAAAACTTTTTCATAATCTTTTAGCCTAAGCTTGCCTTTCCTTGGCAGGAGCAAACCGGGCATCTGTTCAGGTGTCAGAGATCTGTGTGCCTGCTGAACTATGGCCCGAATATCGAAAATTGAATCGCGGTCCTGGCCTGCTGCAATGTATTGGTTGAGGGGTGATTCTGGTGCGGTCTCCATGAAAGTGCAGAAATCCCGCAGACGACATGGCCCTGCCGGGTCCTGCTCATCACCAAATGCAAAAATACGCCAGCGACCATCGGCTTCGATCAGATGGCCCAGGTGCATGGGTTTTGCGTCGGCCAGTCTCACCACCGGCGCGGAATGAAAGCGTGTGCCGATCTCAAATCCCGTTGCCAGATGTTGGTGTTCTGCCGTGCCCGTAATCAGCGAAGGGCGGTATTGATGTGCCGTGCCAGCGGTGTAGCGGCCACTTTGAACAAAGTAGCGCTGAAAAGTCTCGGGATCTACACCTTCACCACCGCCATTGCCTTCGTGGTGGCTGCTGTCGTTGCCGCCGCCGCTGCCAATTTTGGGTGGAGCGCCGATCATGCGTGACCATTCGCGATCAAAGTCAATGAGGGTTTGTGCAACGGCCTGTCTTTCCAGCGAATAGGTGTGGAGCAGGTCAGTGGACGATCTCCCCCTGAGCACGGACGCCAGTTTCCATCCCAGGTTGAATGTGTCACCCATTGAGACATTCATGCCTTGTCCGGCCTTGGGACTATGGGTGTGACAAGCGTCCCCCGCGATGAAGACGCAGGGATGCCTTGTCTCGACGGCGTCGTCAGAGCCATTGTCAAACTTGCCTGTAAGCCGTTGACCGATCTCATAGACTGACCACCAGGGGACTTCCTTGACCTCAATTCTATAAGGATGGAAAACCCGGTTGGCAGCGGCGACGATGTCTTCGCAAGTCATGTTGCGGGCGGAGACACGTTCATCGGCCTTTAGTTTGTCCATCTCCACGTAAATACGCACGAGATAACCTCCTTCACGTGGAATGATGACGATTGATCCCTGATTTGCCGACTGGATCAGCGTCTTCAACCTGATATCCGGAAAGTCTGTGACCAGCAGCGCGTCCATGACACCCCACGCCTGATTAGCGGAATCTCCCAGCAATTTCTTGCCAATGGACTGGCGCACCTTGCTGCGTGCACCATCACAGCCCACGGCATAACGTGCCTTAATGATTTCAAC
>JBPCWM010000151.1:0-56922 GCA_051009515.1 Rhizobiaceae bacterium
GCCAATGACATTGGTACAGCCGATAAGTGCTGCCACAGCTGTATCAGTCGGCGTTGGCCCCAGATTTGTACCGTCGCGCTCCAATGGTTCATCAATGGTAAAGCTCAAATCCCGAACTGAAACTTCAGACAGGGAATGGCTCGGGCAATGGGCCTGCGACTTAAGCTTTACAGTTGTTTTCGGCCGGATATTCAATGCCATAATCTTACTCCCTGTGTGCACCACTCATTTCAAGCGAATTTGCACACTTCGTCAAATTCAAATCGCGGCAATCTCTGGAACAATGCGGATTCGTCCGCATAGCCGATATTGCACAGGAAGTTGGATTTGACGGAGGTACCGTCGAAGAACTCGTTGTCTACAATTGCATTGTCAAATCCCGACATGGCTCCAACATCGAGACCAATGGCCCGGGCAGCCATCATCAAGTAGCCGCCCTGCAAGGTCGAGTTCCTGAAGGCCGTTTCTTCACTATGCTGTGGTTTGCCCTGGAAATGCGGGCGGCGATCTTCGTGGGGAAAGAGTTTTGGCAATTCTTTCCAGAAATCAACATCATAGGCGATGATAACATTAAGAGGCGCACCCATCAATTTCGGCAAATTGGCCGGTTTTACAGATTTGGCCAGACGTTCCTTGCCCTCCATGGACTGAACAAAAACGAAGCGGGCCGGGCAGCTGTTCATGCTGGTCGATCCCATCTTTACGATGTCATACATGCGCGCAATCTGTTTCTGCGTCACCGGCTTGTCTTTCCAGGCATAATGGGACCGCGCCCGCTCGAGGATAAGATCAATTGACAATTGATCCAGTTCGCCGATCTGCTCACGCAATTGACGAATATCTTCCTGAGCCTCGCGCCGCATTGTCTCAAGATCTGCCGTCTGATTATCTGTAGACGTCAAAGCGTCCCCCTGAAAGCATTGGCCGCGCATTTCGGCCGAAACAATTTTCGCCAAAATACCCACATTTTTGGTACACAGTCAATAAATATCGATATTTTCATTTCAACTTTTCCTTGCTATGATAGATATCGAAATCACGAGGAGTTGTCCTATGCCACTATGGAATGAATACAAGGAAATCGCCCGCTCACGCGGCGCCCTGGCTTTTGAGTTATATGTTGTTGAATCAACAGCTGCCGCCGCACCGGAAGTCATGCAGGAAGTGCTGCCCTTTCATCTGGCCTATCAAAAGGAAATGGAAGGGGCAGGCCACTTGTTCCTTGCCGGACCTATGTCAGATGACAGTGGTGAACAAATGCAGGGATCGGGTCTGATCATTTATCGCGCCCGGTCTATGGACGAAGCGCGTTCTTTCGCTGAGAATGATCCCATGCACAAGGAAGGTTGCCGCACCTACAGATTGAGAAAATGGTTGGTGAATGAAGGTTCGCCATCTTTTGACACAGCCCTTTCAGAAAAGAGGGTAATTTTGAAGTGATAAGCGGGCTTCGATAATGAAAAATTCCGGTTTTTTGGGCGATCTGATCGCCTCCATCATTGACCGCAAGGGCAAATTCGCCAGCAGTGGGGATGACCGCTCAATTCAGTTGTTGTGCAGGGAACTGCTATCCAGTCGGGGCGAAGTGTCCAGTCGTCGAATCGGCACAGCTATTCTTGGCAAGTATCAGGAACTGGACGTTGAAGGGCAGCTCGCTTTCTTCAGTTTTCTCAATGAGGAGATGGATCTCGATACATCCACCGTCGAAGATCTGGTGTGCGAATACAGGGATGATCGCAGCGCCGACACCCTGGAACGGCTTTCGCGCGCTGCCGAGCCACCACGACAGGAATTGCTGAGGCGACTGAACCATGTGCCGGGTGCAACGCCCGCTCTGGTTGCCATGCGCAAGGACCTGCTGGATCTGTTGCCAGATTATCCGGAGCTCAGACGCATCGATGTCGATTTTACCCATCTGTTTGTGTCATGGTTCAACCGCGGATTTTTGGTGGTGAAACCAATCTCCTGGCACACACCTGCCGATGTTCTGGCCAAGATCATCCAGTATGAAGCGGTTCATGCCATCGAAGACTGGGACGATTTGCGCCGACGGTTGCAGCCTGAAGATCGCAGATGCTTTGCCTTTTTTCATCCCGCAATCCCGGATGACCCCCTGGTCTTTGTTGAAGTGGCACTGTGTCGGGGCATTCCAAAATCGGTTCAGGCTTTGCTCATCGACGAACGAGCGGAAATTGAGCAGGCCCAGATTGACACGGCGGTTTTCTATTCCATTTCAAATTGCCAACAGGGTCTGCGTGGAATCTCATTTGGCAATTTCCTCATCAAGCAGGTTGTTTCTGACCTGTCTGGCGAACTGCCGCAGTTAAAGACCTTTGTAACCTTGTCACCTCTACCAGGCTTTTCTCGCTGGCTGGAGGGCATCGATAGTCCAGTATCTCGGGAGTTTGTTGCTGATATCAGGGAAGAGTTAAACAAGAATGCGTCGCTTCCCGACCGCATGCAAAAGTCACTGCGCACTTTGGCTGCCCGCTATCTGACAGAGTCAAAGCGTGCCGACGGATTGCCTGTTGACCCTGTAGCCCGGTTTCATCTCAGCAATGGTGCCGCCATCCATGATATTCACGCACTGGCTGATACGTCTCAGAACGGGCTTAAAAGTTCATATGGTGTTATGGTGAATTACCATTATGACAGGGGCAAAGTGGAAAGCCGCCACGAGTCGTTTGTCCAGGACGGAACCGTTGCGGCTTCAAAGCCGGTAAGGCAATTGGCACAAGCCCGGATTCCAGAAGATGCGATGCGAATTGCCGAGGAAGGAGCGTTATGAGTAATCATCTATTTGACGGACTGTTTGGCAATGTCGACACTGAAGCTGTCTTTGCCATGCTGCCAGATGGCAGCCAGCGGACCTATGGTGATGTTCTGGCAATATCTGCCCGGTATGCAAATGTCTTGGCTGACTGGGGCATTAAACCGCAAGACCGTGTGGCCGTGCAGGTTCCAAAGTCGATTGAGGCCGTTATCCTGTATATTGCCTGTGTGCGGCTTGGCGCAGTGTTTCTGCCTCTGAATACGGCCTATACTGCGTCAGAAGTAGGTTATTTTGCCGCCGATTCCGGTGCAAAACTGCTGATCTGCGATCCATCCAACGTGGATGGCTACGCACCGGTTGGTGACGACTGTGGTTGCCGCATCGAATCCCTTGGTGAACCGCTGAACGGCCCCGCCGCTGCAGGGTCGCTGGTTTCGCAGGCCCAGGCTGCAGCTGCTTCTTTCCACAACGTGAGCAGGGGTTCAGACGATCTTGCGGCCATTTTGTATACATCCGGCACGACAGGGCGTTCCAAGGGTGCCATGCTGAGCCACGACAATTTATTGTCGAATTCGCGCGCACTCAGCAATCTGTGGGAGTTTTCAAATTCGGATGTGTTGCTGCATGCCCTGCCGATTTTCCATACCCATGGATTGTTTGTGGCGGTCAATGTGACCCTTCTTTCCGGTGGATCAATGATTTTCCTTTCAGGCTTCAAACTGGACAGTATGATTGAATACTTGCCGCGATCCACATGTATGATGGGCGTACCAACCTTTTATACTCGCTTGCTGGATGACCCGCGCTTCACACGCGATCTCGTGGCCCATATGCGACTGTTCGTTTCAGGCAGTGCGCCATTGCTTGCCGAAACGCATGTTCAGTTTGAAGAGCGGACCGGTCATCGGGTGCTGGAACGCTATGGCATGACAGAAACCAACATGAACACATCCAATCCCTACGACGGCGAACGGCGACCTGGTACGGTTGGGTTTGCGCTTCCGGGCACCGAAGTGCGGATATGCGATCCAGACAGTGGCGAGCAGGTTGCGACGGGTGAAGTCGGCATGATTGAAGTGGCAGGCCCCAACGTTTTTGCCGGCTATTGGAATATGCCGGAAAAAACGGCGGTTGAATTTCGAGAAGACGGTTTTTTCATAACCGGCGATCTCGGCCGCTTTGACGAAGACGGTTATCTCCACATTGTTGGCCGAAACAAGGATCTGATTATATCAGGCGGGCTCAACATTTATCCAAAAGAAATAGAACTGGTTCTTGACGATCAACCAGGCGTCCTTGAAAGCGCGGTCATTGGTGTCCCGCACCCAGATTTTGGCGAAGCGGTTGTGGCCGTTATTGTTCCACAGACCGATGATTTGGAAGTTGCCGCGGTAGAGGAAGGTATCAAACCCCACCTGGCCCGTTTCAAACACCCCAAACTGGTAAGTGTCATGGACGCGTTACCTCGCAACACCATGGGCAAGGTTCAAAAAAACGTCCTGAGAGAGCAGTTTCAGGGCACATTCAGCCTGTAATATAAAAAATAAGTGGCCGCCGCACCAAATTGCAGACTGGGTGCGACGGCCATGCGCGCAGAGGAGGCTAGGGGCGAGCTACACCTCCTCTGGCAGGCACGCATGCTTTGGTTCCACTGCGCAAAGTGCGGCAGCGGCCAGTAATCTTTTGATTGCGGTGCGGGGCGGTAAACGAACAGGAAGAGCCGTTCGACTTACCACGACAGATGGATACGGCTTCCTGGGGAGGCCCCCGACGGGACGCCGTACGCAGCGCGGGTTTGCGTTCTTTTTTGCCCTTTCGGCCCACCTTTTTGTTTCTTTCTCCGCCACCTTGCAGGAAATCTTTACTGACTTTGCCCCACAGACAGTGCGGCAGAAATGGAAAGGTCTCGGTGGCGAAATAAACGAATTTTCCGTTCAACCGGCCACCATTACATTGGTCAAGCGCATTACTGCCACCAACATATTCCCAGTCCTGGACATAAGTTCCGTCATATGTGCCGCCGGGTGCGGAAGGGCGGTTGCCTGTTTTCAACCGGTAACCAGATCGCCTCTTTGAACCCAGATAATGAATTTCAAATCCATCAGCGGCCCAGCCGATCAGGCTGCCCTTACCGGATTTGACCAATGCGTTGGATACACCGTGATAGTGGTACAAGCCCCTATGATCCACATGGGCATTGTTGCTGTCCATGCCAAGCATGTCGCGGGCTCCCAGCCCATCGAGATTCCAACCTGAACTGCGGTCTCTGCTGTGTCCGCGTCGGCTGTTGGGATCGTAATAGTCGGCGGTTCCAGGACGAAACTGAACCCCATTAATGCCCACTCCGATCGAACCCCTGACTTTTTTAGGGCGGTTTCCCTTTTTCGGATTGGTGGTCACGCACAAATCGACCTCTTGTTTTGAGATACTGTGTGGGTTGCCACTATTGGGAAACTTTCCGGTGCTGTGATTGGGCAGGCCGTTGGAAGTAATGCATCTTTGACCGTTGGCAGCCTTGATCGAAACCTTATTGTTGTGAGCATGGCTTTCCACCGGCAACAGCCATGCAGCGGCAACCCCGCAGGTCACCGCGACAATGATTGGCAGCGGAGTTGACCTTGGCTTGCGTTTGGATTTCCTGGAGAATTTCATTGGGTGATCCTTCCGGTTCGCGTGTCTTGCCTCAACAGGCTAAGGCGACAAAAGGGAAGGGTTTTGTAGAGATTGTGCAGACAATGTGGAGCAGACAAGGTTTTATTGCTCGAAGGAATATCCAACCCCATAGACCGATCTCACCGGGTCATAGTCAGTCGCCACCTGTTTGAGTTTCTGCCGCAGGTTTTTAATGTGGCTGTCAATTGTGCGGTCAAACACATCGGCGTCATTCTGGAATACCAGATCGAGCAGTTGGTTACGAGAATAAACCCGTCCTGGTTGGTTTTTAAGAACCAGCAACAGTTGAAACTCCCTGCGTGTGAGGTTGACCACCTGGCCGTCCAGTTGGGTCATCCATTTTTCTTCGTCCAGCTTCAACCGTTTTTTCTGCCGTTTGGGCGGCTCTGGTTCGGCGTAAAATAGCCTTGATCCTTGCAACGAGTTCGCGAGGTGAAAACGGTTTGCATAAATAGTCGTCGGCGCCCAGTTCCAAACCGAGAAGCCGATCGATCTCGTCCACTTTGGCGGTTTCCATGATGATGGGAACCTGGCTTGCAATACGCACCTCACGGCAAATGCTGATTCCGTCTTTGCCCGGCAACATGATATCAAGCACGACAAGATCGGGGGTCGTGTCGATAATGATCCGGGCAGCGTTGGTACCATCGTGCAACATGTCTACACGCATTCCAGCGTCCACAAGGTAATCGCGCATGACCTCTGCAAGCGCAGTCTCATCCTCAACAATCAGAATATGAGGGGGGTCACTCATCGGGGGCTCCATCTATTGGAAGCTCAACCCGAACACACAGGCCACCTAAACTGGATGGTGACAGGGAAATCTGTCCCTGATGGGCCGACACAATTTCCCGGCAGATCGAAAGTCCAAGGCCTGATCCGCCATATTTGCGGCCGCGGGAGGCTTCTTCGCGGAAAAAGCGATTAAACATCCTGTCTCTAATTGCCGGGTCCGGACACGGCGCTGAATCTTCCACTACTATCTCAATCCCGTTTGGCATCTTGCTGGCCGCCACCTTGATTGTGCCAGGCGCATCTGTGTAGCGAATTGCATTTTGAAGCAAATTGTCCAGCAACTGGCCAATGCGCAGCCGGTCGCAGATGAGGGCCATGCCAGGCTCGACATTGGCTTGAACCGAGAACACCTGCCCGGAAATCTGTTCAAGACAGGCATCAATGCGCGATTCGATGATTTCACTGAGGTTTTCCTTCTCCATGCTGGTGGCCAAATG
Source organism: Rhizobiaceae bacterium (assembly GCA_051009515.1). Classification (GTDB taxonomy): domain Bacteria; phylum Pseudomonadota; class Alphaproteobacteria; order Rhizobiales; family Rhizobiaceae; genus Pseudahrensia. The sequence continues at coordinate 6,679 of JBPCWM010000151.1, forward strand.
CCCTTCCCGCATATTGGACAGCGAATTGAGGTCAGCAACAAGTTGTGACAACCGCATGATGGAACTGTGAAGTTCTCCCAAGCGTTTGGCATCGGGTTTGTGAACACCATCCTGCAGCGCCTCAACCTGTGCGCGCAGCACTGCGAGTGGGGTTTTCAGTTCATGTGACGTATCAGATATCCACTTGCGCTCACTTTTGTCTCGCGCCTCCAGATTTTCAGCCAACGCATTGAATTGACGAACAAGGGCGCCAAGCTCGTCCATGCGGGTATCATCGAGGCGAATTTCATAATTGCCGGCTGACAGATGTTCACCGGCCTGAGCCAGTTCTCGAATTGGGCGCAGAAACTGGTTGGAAAGAAAATAAGCGGCCATGCCGCTCAGCAGAAGAGCTGCCAGCGAAACAGCCAGCAAACCAAAAATCTGATCCCGGAGAAAAAGTGCGTCCCCGCTCGACAATTGACCCGGATTAACCGTCAGCGCCAACCAGCCCAATGGTGCGGCATTGTCCCGACGATCCGGGTCAGTGATCGCGCGACGCTCGAGCACCTGCCGGTCGGGGCGCCCACCACCACCCACCACCTGCATTCCTTCAGCATTGAGCAGTGTCAGGCGCCGGGCGAAACCAAGTGGATCTCTGGGTGGAGGAGGTCGACGGACATCCCTGTTTGGCGCATCTGCGTCACCGGGCCGAGTGCGGCGTCCGGGTGGCGGACCAACAGGCCGTGGCGGTGGTGGAACGGCACGACGCACAAATTCGTTCCAGGCTCTTGGGTTGAACTGAAATTGTGGCCAGCCAGGGTTGGCCAGGTCATGCGCTTCAACCAGTGCGTTTTGGAGTTGATCGAATCTGGCCAGTTCGGCCTGCGCCAGATAGCGGGTAAATCCCGACCGCATATTCAAAATTACCACGATGGCCAGGACTGCAATAACAAGCGTGGTCACCAGTGACATGGCTACAAACAGCTTTGCAGAAATGGAAGTGCGGATCGAGAGCATAGCCAAGCCTATGCTTGAAAAATGGAGTCAAGATGAAGAGGTGGTCGAGTCATCTATGGTATAGACCGGGATCGGAGTTGAAACATTGTGCAATGTGACTTCCCCTAACGCGATACATTCAGTGGTGTTGGCCACGATATCCGGAGACATGATGATTCGACGACCACAGATTTTGCCGTGGTCTCCCAGTCTTGCAGCGATATTGGCCGTTGCCCCGATCACCGTGAAATCGAGCCGCCCGCGCGAACCGATATTTCCATATGTAACTTCGCCATAGGCGATGCCGATTGCGCAATCGACACCCGATCCGTCCTGTTCTGCATCGCCACCACAAAACTCGCCGACAATGGCTCGGGCTGAATTGAGAGCGTTTTCACATGCCCGGGCCTTGTCAGACCCGGAGGGAAAGATTGCCAAAACAGCATCACCAATAAACTTGAGCACCTCACCTTCATGCTGGGTGATGATCTCGTCCAGTTTGTCAAAAAAGCTGTTGAGCAGATTGATGTAGTCGGAGCGACCCAACTTTTCTTCCAGCAGGGTGGAATCGCGCATGTCGCAAAACAGGATCGCGGCTTCGATCACATCGCCATCGCCTCGGCGAATTTCGCCGCCAAGAACACGCGAACCCGTACGTTTCCCCAAATAGGTTTCCAGCAGCGCTTCTGAATTTTCCTTCAGCGTGAATACTTCATAATAGCGACTTATGACAGATGAACATTCAAAAACCAGCCCCAGATTGGGTGTGGTAAATCCATTCGGGTGGTCGCATGACAAAGTCAGTACATTGATCTGGCCATTGGAAAAGGGCAGTGGCATGGCAACATAATCTGTTGCGCCTTGGCTCCTCAGGTCTTCAATAATCGGGAAATCAAACTCGATCTCGCTGCCGTCAAGTCGCTGGCGTACTCCACCCAATCCTTTTGAGACGTGGCGCAACGGGCTGTTTACGAAAGCCGGATCGTCCAGAATTCCGTGTGAGGCCGTATAGGACTTCACACGGTCATCGTCCTTTGTCCAAACATAGTTTTTCCCTGCAATCATGGGGTGCAGAGACCAGATCATCACGCTCATCCGCGATATTTCGACGCCGTGATCACGCAATTTTCTTACAAATGCTGCGGTCAGTTCTTCGGGCGAGGCACATAGCCAGGCTTCCCGCATTATCCAGTCGACAATTGGTCCGGCAATATTGCCGCTGTCCATCTCCACCAGCGTTCCATCTTCATGCTCTAGGTGGGTCAGCACACTGGGCATGAATGCGATATGCCCTTCAACCGCCTCACTCTCCGGCAGCGCTCTTGCATAGCTCCATGCAGAGTTTTCGAAGTTGCCAGATCTCAGCTTTAAATCAAAATATGTGGCTGTGCCCTTGAACGGACAAAAAGTGCGGTGGTCGGTAGCTTGTGAAAGTGGAACGCAAACATCTTCAATGGGAAAATAAACTGTTGGAGCTAGTCGCGTTTCGTACATGACGATTGCTTTGGGACTGGCGGCAAGCACTTCACCATTGCAATAGGCTCTGACCGTGTGGTTCAGCGGAGAGGTCGAGATTCCATAATCATTGGATGCGCGGGTCTGGTCAGTCATGGGCAATAATCTCGACTCCTGGAGGTCATGCTTTACATGATCAGCCAAACTCTGTCATGTGGCAGCATCGTGGTGAAGGTTCACAAACGCGCCACTTCCATCCTATATAGGTCATTGGTAAGGCTTCTGTTTTGCATTCATGCTAACTATAGTCTGTTGAACTGACGGAATTTGAAGCTGGAGTACGGGTAGAGAATGGGCGAGGACGGACGCAAGGACATACACAATTCCGATATTCCCTTGGTTTGTCAGGCTTGTGAAGTGCGCCATCAGGGGGTTTGTGGAGCGCTGGATGCTGATCACCTGCTGAAACTTAGCAAACATACCAACCGAAGAGTGATCAAGAGCGGCAGCGAATTGCACCGGGGGGGAGAAGAGTCCGATCAGTGCAGCAACATCATGGGGGGCGTTGCCAAGCTTTCCAAACTCATGAGCGATGGTCGACAGCAAATTGTAGGCCTGCAATTTGCACCGGACATGGTAGGACGAACATTTTCCAGTGAAAGCTCAGTTGCCGTAGAGGCGGCAACCGATGTGCGTCTGTGCTCTTTTCCCAAATCCATCATCGAAGAAATCATGGCTGATGTTCCAGAACTGGAGCACCGCCTTCATTTGCAAAGGCTCAAGGAGCTGGACGAAGCGCGCGACTGGATGCTGACGCTTGGGAGGAAATCCGCGGCGGAAAAGGTCGCCAGTTTTCTATACCTGCTTGCCACCCATTTAGACCCCGAAAGAGATGCGAGCGAGGAAAACGTTATTGTTGAATTGCCCATGAAACGCAGCGATATTGCTGACTTTTTGGGCCTGACCATAGAAACAATCAGCCGCCAGCTTACGAATTTGAGAAAGCGTGGCCTGATCGATATTCGTGACCGCCGTACAGTCATTATTGCAGACCTTGAACGACTCAAGGCCGCAACAGAACAAGATCTGTCGCGCTAACTGGCTTACGTTTGTCCGGATTATTATTGCAGTGAATACCCTGCTGGCTGTCGCAGAAGTGGCAGTATATGCTCCATCTCGAATGCAATATGGCGACGCAGCCCTTCGAAAAAGCCCCGCAACATATAACCCAATGTGTCGGGGCTGGGGTCATCTTCCTTGGTTACAAATTTGATCAGTCCGTCGCAGAGTTCCTCGGCAAAGCTTTCATCTTCCCAATGCTCAAATCTCAACCTTTCGAGACTGTTTGATATGCCTTCGCAACCGATCGCTTCGGCCTGGAGATGGGGGAAAACACGGGTTTCTTCAAATTCGTGGGCTTTTTTGACGGTGGGAAGGATGCTGCGCGCGACCACCAGAAGTTTCTGACAGTCGATGTTTTCGGGCAGTTCGTCTGCGATCTCTTCGAGTTGTGCGCAGAGGTGTAATTGTACCGTAAGGTGCTGTTGCATGACCTTTTCAATGGGCTCGGCGCAGTCTGGCATGATCTTGCAATTGCAACTTTCAGAGCAGGGCTTTGAACAGTCCTCCAAGAGAGACAGCCGAACAGGCACCATGATATTCTCCAACTCGATCAGATGTTTCGCCTTGTATGTCGTGTCCGCCGTTTGTATTCATTGATCTGGATCAATGATCTTGAAACACGGCTGTTACAGTTTCGCCGTGGATTGGTCCGGGTAGGGGAATCGCCGGGCCAATAATATAAAACTAGGAAAGGGAACAGCATGCGAAACGGTACTGAGCCGATTATTCTCGGTGTAGCAACTTTGCTTGCGGTACTGGGCGCGGCATTTGCGCAGGATGATTTATTCCGCGCCCATGCTTGGATACTGGTCGCCATATTGGCAATCACGACAATTGTATTGCTCCGCCGGGTCGAATTTGCGCCGGACGGTCAAACTTTGCCGCCCAAAGACACTTCTGGATACATGGATGATGTGGTGCGCTATGGTGCGATCGCGACAGTGTTTTGGGGTGTAACCGGCTTTCTCGTCGGCGTGGTCATTGCCGCTCAATTGGCTTGGCCTATCCTGAATATTGAACCCTGGTTCAATTTTGGCAGATTGCGGCCGCTTCATACGTCTGCAGTGATTTTCGCTTTTGGTGGCAATGCCTTGTTGTGCACCAGTTTTTACGTTGTTCAAAGAACCTGCCGTGCACGCCTGTTTGGTGGCAATCTGGCCTGGTTCGTCTTCTGGGGATACCAGCTGTTCATCGTTATGGCTGCCACTGGCTATCTGCTGGGCATCACTCAGTCGAAAGAGTATGCTGAACCAGAATGGTATGTTGATTTGTGGCTGACGATCGTGTGGGTCGCTTATCTCGTGGTTTACATGGGGACAATCATCAAACGCAAAGAGCCACATATTTATGTGGCCAACTGGTTTTACCTGTCTTTCATCATCACCGTGGCGATGCTTCATTTGGTCAACAATGCATCCATCCCCGTGTCGTTCCTTGGCGTGAAAAGCTATTCGGCCTTTTCCGGTGTTCAGGACGCGCTGACTCAGTGGTGGTACGGCCATAACGCCGTTGGGTTTTTCCTTACAGCTGGTTTCCTGGGCATGATGTATTATTTTGTTCCGAAACAGGCCAACCGTCCGATTTACTCCTACAGGCTGTCGATCATCCACTTCTGGGCGCTGATATTCCTGTATATCTGGGCGGGCCCTCACCACCTTCACTATACGGCCCTGCCAGACTGGGCACAGACGCTGGGCATGGTCTTCTCAATTATGCTTTGGATGCCGTCATGGGGCGGCATGATTAATGGTCTGATGACCTTGCAAGGAGCCTGGGACAAGCTGCGCACGGACCCTGTTCTGCGCATGATGGTCATGTCTTTGGCCTTCTACGGCATGTCGACATTTGAAGGCCCAATGATGTCCATCAAGTCGGTCAACTCCCTGTCGCACTACACCGACTGGACCATCGGCCATGTGCATTCAGGTGCGCTGGGCTGGAACGGTATGGTGACGTTTGGCGCACTTTACTACCTGGTGCCCAAATTGTGGAACCGTGAACGCTTGTATTCCTTGCGTCTCGTGAACTGGCACCTGTGGCTCTCAACCCTCGGCATCGTTGTTTACGCTGCTGTCATGTGGGTTGCCGGCATCACACAGGGTCTCATGTGGAGAGAATACGACGATCAGGGCTTCCTAGTGAATTCCTTCGTTGAAACGGTTTCGGCCATCCATCCCGAATACGTCATGCGTACGGCGGGTGGATTGCTTTATCTGCTTGGCGCTTTGGTCATGGTCTACAACATCTGGCGGACCATTCGTGGTGACATTCGCCAGGAAAAAGCGATGGGTGGCGTTGTCACTCCTGCCGCTGCAGCAGCTCAATAAGGGGGATGGATTATGTCATTTCTGGATAGTCACGGAAAAGTCGAACGCAATCTCTCCTTGCTGTTCGTGCTCTCGCTTGTCGCCGTATTGATCGGCGGCATCGTGGAGATCGCACCGTTGTTCTACGTCAAGAACACCATTGAAAAGGTGGAGGGCATGCGGCCCTACACCCCATTGGAGCTGGCTGGGCGCAACATCTACATCCGGGAAGGATGTTATGTATGCCACAGTCAGATGATCCGCCCGTTCAGGGATGAAGTGGAGCGCTACGGCCACTACTCACTCGCGGCCGAGAGCATGTATGACCATCCGTTCCAGTGGGGGTCCAAGCGGACTGGTCCTGATCTGGCGCGTGTGGGCGGGCGCTATTCGGATGAATGGCACGTGCAGCACATGATCAACCCGCAGAGCGTGGTGCCTGAATCGATTATGCCAAGCTATGCCTTTTTGGCCTCAACTCCGCTGGCCAAGTCTGACATTGCAGCGCATCTGAAAGCCAACAGCGTGGTGGGTGTTCCTTATAGTGCTGAAATGATCGAAAATGCCCTTTCCGATCTGGAAGCACAGGCCAATCCCGATGCCGATACGGACGGACTGGAAGAGCGCTATGCGAAAATCAGCATTCGCGACTTTGACGGCAATCCGTCCATGGTGTCCGAAATGGACGCTCTGGTGGCCTATCTTCAAATGCTTGGAACGCTGGTTGACCTCAAGGCCTATCAGCAAAACGAAAACCTGAGGTGAGGACGGATCATGGATTACAACACTTTTCGCGAATTTTCCGACAGCTGGGGCCTGGTTTATCTGTTCCTGCTGTTCATCGGCGTCATCGCATTCACGTTTCGTCCAGGCTCCCGCAAGGTTGCAGATGAAATTGCTCAAATCCCGCTGAAAGAGGACGAACAGGATGTCTGATAAAGAAATTGATGAAGCCAGTGGCATTGAGACAACTGGCCACGAATGGGATGGCATCAAGGAACTGAACAACCCGCTGCCACGCTGGTGGTTGTGGACTTTTTACGCAACCATCGTCTTCTCCATCGGCTATATTCTCTACTATCCGGCAATCCCGTTGCTGGAAGGCTCGACAATGGGGATTTCCGGCAAAACCAACCGCAGCGAACTGGCGCTGGAGATCAAGGCCGTGGAGGATGCACGTCGTGCAACAGTTGAAAAACTGGCCGCCACCGATCTTGAGACCATCCGGGCCGATGCGGAATTGAGTCGCTTTGCTTCTGCGGGGGGATCGTCCCTGTTCAAAGTCTATTGCACACAATGTCATGGATCGGGCGCAGCAGGCAGTCCCGGATATCCAAATCTCAATGATGACAACTGGCTTTGGGGCGGTGATCTTGAGTCCATCTATTTCACCATCAAGCACGGTGTGCGCAATGATGTTGACGATGATGCTCGTGATTCCCTGATGCCAGCATTTGGTGCTGATGAATTGCTTGAAAACGAAGAAGTTACATCTGTCACGGAATATGTCCTGCAATTGTCGGGCATGGATCATGACGCGGCTCAGGTCGAGGCCGGTCGGGAACTGTTTTCTGAGAACTGCACATCCTGTCATGGGGAAGATGGCAGGGGGGACCGTGAATTTGGTGCTCCCAACCTTGCCGATTCCATCTCGCTTTATGGCAATGACCGGGCATCGGTTCGCGGTCAGATCATCAAGCCCAAACACGGCGTCATGCCACCATGGGGTGACAAGCTGACCGAGGCCGGTCTCAAGCAACTCGCGATCTATGTCCATGGCCTTGGTGGCGGAGAAAAGGCGAAAGCTGAGTAAACTTGATGCTGACCACAGAGAAACCTGAAGCACACGATCTCCGCATCGAAAACTTCGATGCGGAGGCCGTCAACTCGAAAGAGAAGCGGGTTCTCTATGAAGCGCGCAAAAAAATCCACCCCAAACGCGCCACCGGTTGGTATCGTGGTCTGAAATGGTGGATTATGGGCATCACTCTCGGCATCTACTATCTTACTCCCTGGCTGCGCTGGGACCGTGGGCCAGATGCTCCCGATCAGGCGGTGCTGGTCGATCTGGCCAATCGCCGGTTCTACTTTTTCTTTATTGAAATCTGGCCCCATGAATTTTTCTTTGTGGCTGGAATGCTCGTCATGGCGGGTATTGGCCTGTTTCTGGTAACCAGCACACTGGGCCGCGCGTGGTGTGGTTACACTTGCCCCCAAACAGTGTGGGTTGATCTCTATCTGGTTGTTGAACGGTTTTTTGAAGGTGATCGCAACGCCCGCATAAAGCTGGACAAGGCTCCATGGAGCACGTCCAAACTCACCAAGCGGACGCTGAAACATATAGTCTGGATTGTTATCGGATTTGCCACGGGTGGGGCCTGGATATTCTACTTTGCTGACGCGCCAACCTTGGCGGTGAGTTTTTTCACCGGACAGGCTCCCTTTGTGGCCTATGCAACCGTAGCTGTACTGACGGCAACGACATATATCTTTGGCGGCTTCATGCGCGAGCAGGTTTGTACATATATGTGCCCCTGGCCGCGTATTCAGGCAGCTATGCTCGATGAGCATTCGCTGACTGTCACATACAATGACTGGCGCGGTGAACCGCGCAACCGGCGCGCCAAGAGAATGCGTGCTGCTGGTGAAAATGTCGGCGACTGCGTGGATTGCAATGCCTGCGTCGCCGTCTGCCCTATGGGGATCGACATTCGCGATGGACAACAGATGGAATGCATCACTTGCGCCCTGTGCATTGATGCCTGCGACGGTGTCATGAGTAAACTGGGTCTTGAAAAAGGCCTCATCTCCTATGCGACCTTGGAAGAGTACGGAGCCAATATGGCGTTGGCGACCAATGGCGCTGCAACATCTTTTGACAGTAGCATTCCTATCATGCCGCAAAATGTGCGCGGTGAAGATGGCAAGCTCATATCTGCATTGAAACATACAAATTGGCGAAAGATATTCAGACCACGCACCCTGCTTTATACCGCAGTCTATACGGCCATCGGAATTGCCTTGCTTTGGGCGCTGGCTGTGCGAGACACACTCAAGGTCAATGTTTTGCATGACCGCAATCCGGTATTCACCGTGCTAAGTGATGGCGCTGTTCGCAATGGATATGAGATCAAGATCTTGAACATGACCGGAACCAGTCGCAGCTTTCTTGTAACCATGGAAGGCCTGAACGGGGCCACCATCAAACCTTCAGGTTCGCAGGCACCGGAAAGCCGATCGCTGCGGGTTGATGCCAAGGCTGACAAGTTACAGGCCACGCGGATTTTTGTTCGTGTCCCCAAGGACCGTATTGAAGCCTCCAAGACGGACTTCACCTTCAACATTATTGCCATTGGCGGCAGCGACAAGACGACGGCTGATGCACGCTTTGAAGCACCCGCACAGTTTGATAAGTAATTGAGGACGATGATAATGGCTTCTGCAACGATGAAAAAACCATTCCGTTTTACCGGAACTCACATGCTGGCATGCCTTATTGCCTTTTTCGGGGTGATCATCGCGGTCAATTTCACCATGGCCACCCTGGCTTCGAAGAGCTGGACCGGATTGGTGGTTAAAAACTCCTATGTGGAGAGCCAAAAATACAATTCGCTATTGGCGGATGCTGCCCGTCAGGCACAACGCGGCTGGAGTTCAACGTTGGCTTATGAAAATGGTGAATTCGCATTTTACCTGAAAGACAAGGATGGCAGTCCGATCAAACTCGACACTGTGGTCATGTCACTTGGTCGCCCGGCCTTTGAACAACAAGACCAAAAGCTGGATTTAGTTGCGCTGGCGAATGACCGGTTTGGGCTTCCAATCAAATTGGCAGACGGAACATGGATGTTGCGTATTGACGCAATGAATGCGCAGGGGAAGTATCGTCGTGATTTGCGCCTGTTTGTTCGTGATGGGGTTGGGACCGCTCAATGAGTTGTTGCGATACACTCAATTCGCAGGATCCTCCGCGGCTACCAACTCAGTCTGCTGTGGAGCGAGTGGAGGAAGAGCGGGTCAAAACGGCCTCTCGTTCCCTGGAAAGAGGCCTTTATCAAACCGATTTTGTAGTTCCGGAAATGCATTGTGCTGGTTGCATAGGCACGATTGAACGCGGCTTGATGACAATGGATCAGGTGACCCATGTGCGGGCCAATCTCTCTAACCGCACTGTATCTGTGGTGTGGGATTCAGACATTGGCAATGGCGCTCAGATTACCGGTTTTCTGAACCGGTTGGGCTTTGACTCACAACTGCATGTCACTGGCGACACGCCGGACCAACTGGTGGACAACAAGGGTCAGCGTTTGCTGACATCACTGGCGGTAGCGGGATTTGCAGCAGCCAATATCATGCTACTCTCCGTATCGGTTTGGTCCGGAGCAGATTCCGAGACAGCTGTTCTGTTCCATCTCATATCCGGATTGATTGCTGTTCCTGCCGTTGCCTATGCGGGGCGTCCGTTTTTTGATTCCGCCATACGCGCACTTTCTGCTCGTCGCCTGAACATGGATGTTCCAATCTCGCTGGCCGTTGTATTGGCCCTTGCGATGAGCCTGTTTGAAAGTTTTACAGGTGGGGAAGAAGCCTATTTCGACGCTTCTGTGACACTGCTGTTTTTCCTGTTGATAGGTCGCTATCTCGATCATCTGATGCGACAGCGCGCCCGGGGGGCAGTGGATCGTCTCGCGCAACTGGCCTCCAAGGGCGGCATCGTGGTCGAGGGTGACGGTGAACTGCGCTATGTTGATTTGAATGATATCGAGCAAGGCATGCGCTTGCGCATCAATCCGGGGGAACGCTTGCCGGTGGACGGCAAAGTTGCCATCGGGTCCAGCGATGTAGACCGCGCGCTTGTTACTGGCGAGGGCGATAGTATCGCCTGTCATCCCGGAGACACCCTGGAAGCGGGTGTCCTAAATCTAACCGGCTCCATCGACATTGTCGCAACGAGTGATGCGACCAATTCGTTTCTGGCCGAAGTTTCCTCCATGATGGGGGCAGCTGAACAGGGACGCAGTTCGTATGTGGGAATTGCCGACCGCATGGCCCGCATTTACGCACCCGCTGTTCATCTTCTGGCTTTTGTTACATTTATTGGCTGGATGATTTTTACCTCTGGCGACTGGCACTCCTCCATTTACACGGCCATTGCCGTGTTGATCGTGACCTGCCCTTGTGCACTCGGATTGGCGGTGCCTGTGGTTCACGTGATTGGCGCACACAAACTGATGCAGCGCGGCATATTGCTCCGGGATGGCACCGCCTTTGAGCGGTTGTCGGAAGCAGACAGCGTTGCCTTCGACAAAACGGGCACTTTGACGATGGGCACACCAGAAGTTGTAGCGTCGCACAATGTGGTGCCCGGCAATACTGGTCTCATTCGGGCGATGGCCGACCAGTCGTCCCATCCAGCGGCCAAGGCAATTGCCGAACATCTCAAGGCAAGCCGTGTTATGAAGCCAGACCGTGTCCGCGAAATACCAGGATTCGGGATTGAGGCTTTCTATAAGAGCCAACGGGTCAGGTTTGGCCGTCCGTCCTGGGTTGCCGAAATCGCCAGCGATACAGAGGAGATGATTGATCGCTCAGGTGTGGCATTTGCCATTGAAAACCAGCCACTGGCTGGCATTGAACTGGATGACGCACTGCGTCCGGGCGCTCGTGAAGCCATCGGGCAATTGCAGTCCGCCGGCCTTGGTGTTGAAATCATGTCAGGCGATCACGAGGACGCGGTATCTGCAGTCGCACAGCAGGTCAATGTGGATCATTTCACAAGCCGCATGACACCTCCTGAGAAGATTGCCCATATTCAAAACCTGCAGGCAGAAGGGCACAGGGTATTGATGGTTGGTGATGGAATGAATGACGCTCCTGCGTTGTCTGCTGCCCATGTTTCCATGGCTCCGGCTTCCGCATCGGACGTTGGACGTTTGGCTTCCGACCTTGTGTTCACCCATGAGGATCTCGGTTCAGTCACATTTGCTCGGCGTGTGGCTTTGAAAACCGGGCAGCTTGTTCGGCAAAATTTTAGTCTCGCAATATTCTACAATTGCCTCGCAGTGCCTTTGGCCATGGCCGGTCAGATCACGCCCCTGATAGCAGCTATTGCCATGTCCACGTCGTCCATTGTGGTGATCGCCAACGCCATGCGGTTGAACCTGATCGACGGTGGACCAAAGCGCAAAAGCCAGTCACCTGCATCTCAGAAATCGGCGGTCAGGGCGCAGGCAGCGGCGCGGCCCGTATCCCCGGAGATTGCGGCATGAGCCATCTCCTGGTTTTGATTCCATTGGCATTGGCGTTGGGCGCATTGGGGCTAGCGGCATTTTTCTGGAGCCTGAAATCCGGCCAGTATGATGACCTCGATGGTGCATCAGTGCGCATTCTTGATCAGGAAAATGAGGATAATCCGCTATAGTTTTATGCGGTCGTACCGTCCTGCACCCATCCATCGGCATTGGTCGCCACCCAGACAAGACTGTCCTCTTTAAGAAAGTCGATTGAATGCACCACCGTTGAATGCTTAGTCAGCAGGCCGACATTGTAGGTCGGAGACAAATCCCCATAGCCCATACGATCGATACCACTGAAATCGGGCGCACAGGGGTGGCTGGTTCCTCTGGTTGCTGAAAACGGTATTCCACACACACTGCCAGATAGCACATAGTGGCAATGGCCAAAGAATATGTGCCGTATAGCAGCGCGATACTGCAACAGAATTTCTCTGAATGCTGGGCCGTCCATCAGACCAATGTCATCAGCATTGGCAATACCCACTTCGACCGGATTGTGGTGCATGACGAGATAGACCGGGAGATTGTTTTGAACGGCCTCATCAAGGTGCTTGCGCAACCAGTGCTGCCGATTGTCGCAATATCGCCCGGCATGAGTCCCGGCCTGTGCTGTGTCCAAAAGCAGGAACCGTCCCAGATCTGTATCGTGCGCATATTGCACAAATCCGTGGTCATCGGTTGGAGTATCCGGAAAGGCTGCGTGGAAGTTTTGCCGGTTGTCATGATTGCCCATCATCAGCAACGGACAAAAGCTCCATCCATCAAGCAAGTTTCGAAGCAAAGCGTAGCTGGAGGGCTTTCCATGGTGGGTGAGATCCCCGGAAATCACAACAAGATCAGCACCTCCATTGCAATCATCGACATGGGACATGCAGGCTTTGAAATTAGCCACTGAATCATGCCCCAGAATTTTCTGGTCATGGATATGAATGTCTGAAATGTGAATCAGCTTCATGGGTAATGTTCCGTGAATTGCAAAGCCCGATGACACTCAATTTGCCGGGCCTGTGTGTCAACTTCCTAACAGTGCGACATTGCCGCCGGCAGCAGTTGTATCGATGCAGGCGTGGCGTTCGACAACAAGCCAGCGTTGGAAGTCCTGATCGCAAAGGAGAGGAATAATCGGTCCGGCCCGTCGTGCCAAGGCCTGTCGAACTGATCCGGCATCATCCGACCACAACACTACTGCATCGATATCCTGAAGTGCCATGAGCAGGTCATCGGGGATCACTCCGCTCAGGCCCTCACCGTCGCCGTCTTTTCCACCGCTGCCGCCGATTGCAATTGCGTTACATCCCAGACGGTTTGCTTTTGCGGCTTGTCTGTTGGCTAGTTCACGACCCGGCCCCAGGCAGAGCACGCGTTTTCTTGGCGCAAGTGAATAGCGATTAGATTCTCCGGTTGGGCCGGGCAGTTCGATCGGGGATGAATTTCTGGATCCGTTTGCCGAAGATTGGGCATTGGCAGCAAAGGCGGCCTCCACTGCGTCCAGCGGTACGACTGCCCCTTTGACCGGGGGAAAGAAGTCACAATTTGGTTTTTGGAATCGCTGGAGATAGCGCGGCCCTCCGGCCTTTGGTCCGGTTCCGCTCAGGCCCTCGCCGCCAAAAGGTTGTGATCCTACAACTGCTCCAATCTGGTTGCGATTGACATAAATATTGCCGGCTTCAATCGTATCGACCACTTGCTGAACACGCTCGTCAATGCGGCTGTGCAGACCAAAGGTCAGTCCGTATCCCTTTGCATTCACGCGGTTCAGAACATGTTCAAAGTCTGTATTTGCAAAAGTCGCGATATGCAGTACCGGACCAAATATTTCTTCCTCAAGCGCTTCTATACCGGAGATTGAAATAACTGCGGGGCCAACAAAATATTCGCTACTTGGAGCGGAAATCTGTTTCATCAATCGGCCTTGCTGGCTGGCCTGGTTGATATGGGTCTGTACTTTTTGCTGGGCCGCCTTGTCGATGAGCGGTCCGATATCTGTTGCAAAATCCTTGGGGTCCCCCAGCCGCAATTCGTCCATCGCGCCAAACAGCATTTTTGTGAACGATACGGCGATGTCTTCCTGCAGATAGAGAATGCGCAATGCGCTGCATCTTTGTCCTGCAGACTGAAAGGCGGAAGCAATGATGTCGCTGACTGCCTGTTCGGGCAGAGCCGTACTGTCCACGACCATGGCGTTTAATCCGCCTGTCTCAGCGATCAGTGGCGCCTGCGGTGCCAGATTTTGAGCCATGGTCCGGTTGATCAATTGGGCGGTTTGAGTGGAGCCGGTGAAACACACACCATTAACGACTGGATGGGACGTCAGCGCTGCTCCAACCTCGCCACCTGTTCCTGCCAGGAGAATAAGAACCCGTTCCGGAACACCACCCCGCCGAAACAGTGAAATGGCAAGCTGGGCAATCAGGCTGGTAGTTTCAGCAGGCTTGGCCAATACGCCGTTTCCAACAGCCAGGGCGGCCGCAATCTGTCCCGTGAAAATGGCCAGGGGAAAATTCCACGGTGAAATGCAGGTAAAAATTCCGGCAGGATCATTTGGCAATGATCTGGCTTCAGCAGAGTAATACCGCAAGAAATCCACAGCTTCTCTCAACTCCCCAACGCAGTCGGCAAGGGTTTTTCCAGCTTCGCGCATCAGGAGCGAAAAAAGCGCCGTGGCATTTTCCTCATAAAGATTTGCAACCTGTTCAAGGGTCAAGGCTCGCTGCTCTGCTGTGGTTCCGGTCCACGGATTAACACTGCGACAAGCGGCATCAATCTCCGCTTGGGTTGAAAACCGTATTGACCCGACTGGCGAACCATTGGCCGGATCAAGAACGGTATGATTGTCTTGAGTCTCTTTGCCAAACACCCAGTGTTTGGACTTGATGGCATCAAGGTCCTGTTCCAGTTGTTCCAGAGTTACCGGGTCTTCCAAATCATAGCCAGTTGAATTCACCCGCTGGGGGTAAAACAGGGCCGAAGCTTGCCTGATGTTCGCATTTGCCGGTGCGGAACGATAGGCCTCCACCAGAGCAAACGGATTGGCGGCAACGATTTCAGGCGGGACGGTTTCATCAACGATCTGATTGACGAATGAGGAATTGGCCCCGTTTTCCAACAGCCGCCGCACCAGATAGGCCAGCAATTCGCGATGAGCACCAACCGGCGCATAGATTCGGCAGCGAGTTGCTTCATTCCTTAGTACACTGTCATGGAGAGCTTCACCCATCCCGTGCAGGCGCTGGAACTCAAATGCACTCTTGTCTTCGGCCAGTTCCAAAATGGCTGCAACAGTGTGCGCGTTGTGAGTGGCGAATTGTGGGTAGATGCGGTCACCCATGCCCAACAGTTTTTTGGCGCAGCAAATGTAGCTCACATCTGTTGACGGTTTTTGTGTGAATACCGGAAATCCATCCAGACCTTCCACCTGGGCGTGTTTGATTTCGGTATCCCAGTAGGCTCCCTTGACCAGCCGCACCATGATCTTGCGATCCAGCCTCGTGGCAAGGCTGTAAAGCCAGTCGAGTACGGGGGATGCGCGCAGCCCATAAGCCTGAACGACTACACCAAATCCGTCCCACCCCTTCAAAACGGGTTCGCTGAGTATGGCGTCGACAATTTCTAGCGACAGGTCCAGCCGTCCGGCTTCCTCGGCGTCAATATTGAGTCCGATATTTGCGGACCGAGCCAACATGGCTAACGAACGGGCGCGGGGCACGAGTTCGTCCATTACCCGCGATTTCTGCAATGTTTCATAGCGCGGATGCAGGGCCGAGAGCTTTATGGAAATGCCGGGGTTTTGACGGATATCGTTTGACTTGGAGGCCTTGGCGAGATGGTTGATCGCATCGCTGTAGGACAGGTGATAGCGCTTGGCGTCGTCTTCGGTGTGGGCAGCTTCACCGAGCATGTCATAGGAATAGGTAAAACCTTTTGCTTCCATCTGCCTGGCGCGTTTCATTGCGCTGGCAATGGTCTCACCAAGTACAAATTGCCCACCAAGTTCGCGCATGACACGGGTGACCGCCTGTCGGATGACGGGCTCCCCCAAGCGTTTGATCGCGCCGTGGAGCGTGCTAGCAATGGTGGTGTTCTCGTCGTCATCAAGCACTTTACCGGTAATAAAAAGCGCCCAGGTGGTGGCATTGACAAGTGAGGAGTGGGATTTTCCCAAATGACGCCCCCACTCACTGGGGGCAATCTTGTCGTCAATCAGCGCGTCGATTGTGCCTTCGTCGGGTACGCGCAAAAGGGCTTCTGCCAGGCACATGAGGGCCACACCTTCGTCAGATGATAAACCGTATTCCCCCAGAAACATTTCCATCATGCCGGGATCGCTGCCGTTACGAATTTGGCGTACCAAGCCAGCCGCCCGGGCTGAAATATTCTGCAAGGTGGCCGAACTGAGTGCGGCTTCATGGATCAGTTGGTCAAGGATTTCTTTTTCATTCTGCCTGTGGGCCTCGTGAATAGCGGAGCGAATATCTGTCATGGCGTAATCTCGTGGTTTGAGCTATTTTGGCAGAAATTATCGCGCCATGTTTCCGCAAATTTGGTAGTTTTTAGGAAATTGGACTAAATTCTTTGCTGAAAATGGGTAAATAGGATGGAATTGGACGCAATAGACTTAAAAATACTCAATGTAGTCAGTCACGATGCCCGCGTGACCGTTACTCAGCTTTCAGAACAGGTGGGGCTATCCAAGACGCCCTGCCACGCGCGGCTCAGGCGTCTTGAGCGCGAAGGTTATATCTTGGGCTACAGAGCCCTTCTGGATCCCGTCAAACTGGGTCTGGACCATATTGCCTTTGTTGAGGTGAAACTGGCCGATACCCGTGCGGGTGCGCTGGAAGAATTCAACGCGGCGGTACGCAAACTGGTTCAGATTGAACAATGCCACATGATCGCAGGTGGTTTTGACTATTTGCTGAAAGTGCGTACCCGCAACATCTCTGAATATCGCACGTTGCTTGGTGAAGTTCTCAGTCAACTGCCCCATGTAACCCAGACATCTACCTACGTTGCGATGGAGGCAGTGAAAGATACGGCAATTGTGGACTAGAGAGCTGGCTCTAACTGTTGTCCTCCATAAGGCGGGCGAATTCATAAAGTGCGATCGTTGTTGCAACAGCAGCGTTGAGCGATTCCACGCCATCCAGTCCGCCCGGAATTCGTACCAGATCGGAACAATATTGCCGGGTCTTGTTGCGCAGACCTTCACCTTCGGCCCCGATCACAAAGGCCGTCTTGCCGGACAAATCATGCTGGGCCAGCGTTTTTTTACCCCTCTCATCCATGCCAAGTACGACAAAACCAAGCTCTTTGAGTTTATCGAGAGACTGGGCGACATTGGTGATCTGGTAGAGTTCGATCATTTCAGCCCCACCAACAGCAAACCGAACGACTTCCGGTGTTGGAGTGGCGGCTCTGTTTTTCATGTAGAGAATGGCGTCGGCGTGAAAAAAAGCAGCTGAGCGGATTATAGTTGCCAGGTTTTGGGGATTGGAAACCTGATCCAGTACGAGGACGCAACAGGCGTCCTGCAGATTGTCCAGATCGGCCTCGGATTGTATAACGCGCGCCGAAGTGACGGCCAAAACCCCCTGATGCTTGTCTTCAGAGCTGAAACCGCCTTCAGCGATAAAGTCTGGCCATGGCAGCAGATAGGTTTCCACATTGTGAATGCGTGCCAACTGAATGATCTCATCATGATAGGCTTCCTTGCCGGCCAATAGTAGTTTTTCAACGGCCTGCGGACGCTTCAGCAAAACAGCTCGCACAGAGTGTTTTCCATAGACAATTTCAGCGTCAGGGCTATCTCGGAGCGCGTTGGGGAGCTTTGGCGCCAATGTCACTGCCCTTTTTTCGAGATGAGAACGGGATTCGCCATGGGAGAGGCGCCTTGACCTCACCTGCTTGCCCTTTTGCTTCATTTCTGAAGGATGAGCGGTTGGGGGGGCATCTGGATTTTGACTGCGTTTCTTGCCGTTTGGATGCTGCCGCTCATTTCTGGCTGATCGAGGTTTTGTGGGTTTCTTGCGCATGAAAAGGCGATCTCTTTGCGGGAATGATGCGTCGATATCGGTGATCAACACGTGTGTGCCACCGCTTTACCCCAAAAATCGACAAAGATCATACAAAGTTTGGCAATATTGGGTTTTGCGCTCGCGCTGCAAACAGGATAGGAAGCGCATCAAAGATTGATTGACACGCTGCAAGTTAAAGTGCCGTGTCGATAAAAAAAGGAATGTTTCGGTGAAAATAAACGGCAACCAGGTTCGTAAAGGTACGCTTCTCCTGTTTGAGGGTGGTCTTTGGCGTGTGACCAAGACTGAGGCCACAAAAACCGGCAAGAGCGGGGCCTATAATCAGGTTGAGATGAAAAACATCACCACCGGAACCAAGAAGAACACACGCTTTCGCGCTTCTGAAACAGTAGAACGGGCCCGTGTTGAGGAACGCAAGATGACGTTCCTCTATGAAACGGATAATGGCGTGGTGTTGATGGACCCCAATACTTATGATCAGATCGACGTCAACGCTGACGTAATTGGTGAGGATTCGGTCTTTCTGGATGATGGAATGGAAGTTTCGGTCGAATTCTACGAGGAAGATCCGTTGAATATCGTGCTCCCTGCACAGGTTACACTGACCATCACTGAAACCGAACCCGCGCTCAAAGGGCAAACCGTCAGTTCATCCTTCAAGCCTGCTGTCCTTTCAAACGGTGTTCGCATTATGGTTCCGCAATTCATCAATGTGGATGATGATATCGTGGTGGACACGGAAGAGCGCAGCTATATTAAACGGGCTGAAAAGTAAGATTTTGATCTGACGATATCCTGAACGGTTCAGATAGTTCGGGTTGCACGTGATCAAATGATCGCGACCAGAGCAAAAATTGCGCCGCATCCCCTTGTCACCGCGCCCTAACTGGGTGAGCCTCACAAGCTCAATTTGGTGGGGGTGAGGCCATGAATAAAATCAGTATCGCAAGGCAGGACCAGCTGACGGATCGTAAGCCGGAACATGCATTGGTCGGTGAAGTGGATCTGGTGATTGTACCGATAGACGGGGAGGTATCGGTCTTCTACGGCCGATGCCTGCACCGCGGTGCGCTTATGTCCGACGGGTTTATTCGGGGCAAAAACCTAATTTGCGGTTTGCACTACTGGGACTATCGCGTGGATTCCGGTGTTTCGGAATATGCCAATAACGAGGTTTTGCCAAAGTTCCAGTCGTGGCTGGAGGGTGGAGAAATCCTGGTCGATGAAGACGAGATTGCGGCTTGGGCCAAGGATCACCCGCAGCCGTTCAACCGCGATGTCTATCTTGGTGTTTATGCTGACACGGCTCATGGCACACCAGAGGAACCGCATAATGGCCTCATCCAGCAATATGCACGCGATGGTTTGAGCAAGACGGGCCATCATGGCAAGGTTGAATCGATGGGGGTGCCGCGCAATCAGGTGCCGAGTTGGGATGACATTCAGATTTTGACCGCCCAGCTGCACAAGCCTCCACTGCTGGATGATGATCCGGTTGGTACCGATATTGTAATCGGCCCCAATGCGCAAAAACCGTTAAAGTTGAAAATACCGCTATTTGTATCCGACATGAGCTTTGGAGCACTCTCTGAACCTGCAAAAGTGGCCCTTGCGAGAGGCGCTGAATTGGCAGGCACCGGGATTTGTTCCGGTGAAGGCGGCATGCTGCCGGAAGAACAGGCGGAGAATTCTAGATATTTCTACGAATTGGCCTCCGCACGGTTTGGATTTGAGTGGGACCTGCTGGACAAGGTGCAGGCCTTCCATTTCAAAGGTGGGCAGGGTGCCAAGACCGGCACTGGGGGCCATCTGCCGGGCACCAAGGTGAAAGGCAAGATTGCGGAGGTTCGCAAGCTGGAACCTGGTCAATCAGCCATCTCACCATCGCGCTTTCCAGATTGGACAGAGATTTCGCAAATCAAGAAATTTGCTGATGAAGTGCGAGACCGCACCGGTGGTATCCCGATAGGATATAAATTATCTGCGCAACATGTTGAAAAGGACATTGATGCAGCTCTTGAAGTCGGGGTGGATTACATCATTCTTGATGGCAGGGGAGGCGGTACCGGCGCTGCTCCGATCCTGTTTCGTGACAATATTTCCGTTCCCACTATTCCCGCACTGGCCCGTGCGCGCATGCATCTTGATTCAATCGGCCGTTCCGATGTTTCGCTCGTCATAACCGGTGGATTGCGCAAACCGGCAGATTTCATCAAGGCAATGGCCATGGGGGCCGATGCCGTCGCGGTATCCAATTCTGCCATGCAGGCAATTGGATGCATTGCCATGCGAGCTTGCCACACAAACAATTGTCCGGTGGGTATCGCCAGTCAGAAACCTCATCTGGTGAGCCGATTAGTGGTGGAGAACTCGGCAAATCAGTTGAAAAATTTCTTTGAGGCGTCTGTTGAACTCATGCAGGTTATGGCACGGGCCTGCGGTCATGATCACCTGTCCAAATTTAACAATGAAGATCTGACCACCTGGAAAAAGGATATGGCTGAACTTTCAGGCGTGGCCTATGGTGGGTTAGGTTGACGGGGTTTTGGCGGTTGTTTGAAGCAGAAAACAGGGGATCGGTGTGTCATTTGCACAAGCCTTGATTTTGGGAGTTCAGATTTGGGGAGCGGCAGGAGCCGTAGTCTGTGTCCTGTTTCTGTTTGTTGGCGTTGACCGTGTCGACCCGGCTGCCCGCGATGCCTATGCCTTCCGCCCTCTGTTGATTCCAGGAATTGTCGTGATCTGGCCACTTGTCCTTTGGAGGTGGTGGGCGCTTGAGAAACTGTTACGCGAAGGCTGTCCATCAAATGCGGCGCAAGCACCGGGAGAGGACGGATGAAACGCAGTTTGCGGAACGCCCATGCATCCACATGGAAAATAATGGCGATTGTCATCCCGCTGATTTTGCTGCTTGCAACTGTTATCCGTCAGGACCCGGAAAAACTTGGTGATCCAAAGCTCATTGAGCCGCTGGAAAGTGCTTCAACGGAGGTGAAGTCTTGAGCAACACTTACCGTCCTGTCCTTTGGAACAGGAACAAATACCTCTATGACGCGGTGCTGGCCATTGCCGTAACCGTCTACATTCTGGTTTTCCTCAAGTTTGCTCCGGCCTTTCATGATGTGACGCGCCCTGTTGAAACTCCGATATTGCGAATGCGGGCATTCGGGTCCTGCGCCTTTTTGATGCTCACGATAATCCTGTGTATTGGCCCATTGGCGCGACTGGACCGGAGATTTTTGCCGCTACTTTATAACCGGCGTCATTTTGGTGTCATGACCTGTATCGTTGCCTTCATCCATGCAAGCTATGTGATGAAGTGGTACTATGCTTTTTCACCAACGGACCGTTACGTTGCCCTGTTGAGCAGCAATGTGAGTTTTTCCCAGTTGGCGGGATTTCCTTTTGAGCTGTTGGGAATGTTGACTCTGCTCATATTGATCGTGCTCGCTGTCACCAGCCATGACTTCTGGTTAAGTTTCCTGACCCCGGTCGTTTGGAAAACTCTGCATATGGGCATTTACGTTGCCTATGCGTCGCTGGTCGCCCATGTGGGGTTTGGATATTTCCAGTCGACGACCAGTGTGTTTTTCACCATTGTTTTCTTTGGTAGCGCCTTGCTGGTCACGATGTTGCATTTGATCGCCTCACGAGGGGAAAGTGGTATTGATGGCACAGCGTCTAATGCATCGGGTTATCTGCCGGTCTGTCGTGTCGATGAGCTTGAGAACAAGCGGGGCAGGGTGGTTGTCCTGCCCGATGGCGAGCGGGCGGCGGTGTTCAAATATGATGGCAAGATTTCGGCCCTTTCGAACCTTTGTGCCCATCAAAACGGCCCACTTGGAGAAGGTCGCATGTTGTATGGATGCGTAACCTGCCCCTGGCATGGCTACCAATATCGTCCGGAAGACGGGTGTTCACCACCACCATTTACCGAAAAGGTTCCCACCTATAATCTGGCCCTCAATGGTGATGAATTGCTTATCGATCCGGTCGCCAATCCCGCGGGAACCTACGTCGAACCGTTGCAGGTTCCACGGGAACGGGAGGCACAGCAATGAGCAAAAACTCCTATGATGGTTTCTTCATTGGCTGGGGTAAGAAACTTCCAAAGAGTTTGCCGTCCTTCCTGATCGTCATCAGCCTGTTTGTGGTGGGACTGTTTGCGGGAACTGCGTTTTCCTTTGTGGTTACTCAGGATGATCCCGGCGATGGTGCTTTCCGGTTTGACATGGGGCGTCAAAAACTGGTGGGTGTGATCACGGCCGACCCCTATCCGGTTTTGCATGTTGCGGCGTCTGATGACTATCCCGACGGGCGTTCCATCATGTTGTCTGGCTCAGGAAAGCGCGGTGTAATGGATCAGGCAAGCCAGCTAGATGGTAAAGTGGCTGAAGTGCGCGGTGTCCTGCTAAAGCGCGGAGAACTTGAAATGATTCAGGTGCGTGGCCGCATGAAACCCATGCTGGATATTACCCCCCATCAGGTAAAAACCAGTTCGCTTGGAAAATGGCAGCTCAGCGGGGAAATCTGTGACGGCAAGTGCTATGCCGGTGCAATGAGGCCTGGCAATGGACTGGCGCACAAGGCCTGTGCAAACCTTTGTCTCGTTGGGGGTGTGCCGGCTGTTTTCGTTTCCAAAGGGGAGGTTGAAGGGGCGTCTTTCTTCATGCTCGCAGACAGCGAAGGCAATGTTGTTGATAACAACCTCTATGACATAACGGCAGTACTATTGACGGCACAGGGTGAAGTTGAGCGCCTTGGTGCGCTGAACGTCTTCAAGATCGATCTGTCTGCGGTAACCCTGCAATGATGCTTTCTGTTCGTCACATGGTCGGCCTTGTTATCAGTGCTGTGCTGGCTGCGCTTCTTTACTGGATTTGGGAAGATGGTCTCGGTCTGGTGCAACGCCAGTTGCGTGGATATCCGATTGTTCGCAGTTCCTGGGGCGAATTTGGACCGCTGATCATGCTCCTGTTTGCCTGTCTGGTGTTGGGTTTGGCGCAGTGGATATGGGACAAGATTCCGTCTGGTGACGATTCCGGAAAGTAGAGATCCATCTTCCCGCGGCCGCTCGTCGTTGACCGATTTGGTTTAGTCTGCAATGTCGGTTGCGACGACCGATGATGCCTCCAGTGTTTTATGAACCGGGCATTTGTCAGCGATTTCAAGCAGCTTTTGATGCAGGCCGGGCGGAGCGCCACCTTCTATGGCAATTGTGCGGGCAAATCGATCAATCCTTGTGTTGGACTGGCGTTTCTCATGATCGCATTCAACACAATCGCTGGAGTGAACCTTTGCATGACTGACCTCCACGCTGACGCGGCCAAGATCCAAGCCCTTCCTTTCAGCGTATAGGCGCAGGGTCATGCCGGTGCAGGCAGCCAGGGCAATAGACAAAAAGTCATAAGGAGAAGGCCCTGAATCCAATCCCCCATAACTTTCAGGTTCATCGGCAAACAGTCTGTGACGCCCGGCAATCACGGTCTGCTGAAACTTGCCCTCAAGAGTTTCGGTAACGAGAACAGACTCGTGGTTGTCCTGGCCCTGAGGATTGTCGGCAGGCAAGTAGCGATCCGCCCAGCCGGCAACAACCATGGCGGCATAGGATGCGTCTTCGCTGCGAGACAGCAAGTGGTCTGCCTTATCAAGTGAAATGAAACTTTTAGGATGTTTTGCTGCGCCAAAAATCTTGCCCGCATTGTCAATTCCCACAGTTTGGTCAATGGGAGAATGCAGGACCAACAAGGGGCGCTTCATGGCAGCGATCTTGTTTTCCAACTGATTGGAACGAACATCATCGATAAACTGTTTTTCGATAGTGAAGGGACGTCCGGCCAGGCTGACTTGTGCTTTCCCGTCTCGTTCAATTGCATCAATATCGGCTGCAAAATTGTGTAAAACATGTTCAACGTCAGCCGGTGCCCCGATTGTGGCCACGGCTTTCACTTCGGGAATGTTCGCCGCCACGGCCAGAACTGCAGCACCACCAAGGGAGTGGCCGATCAACAATTCAGGGGCGCTGTAGGTTTTGCGCAAATAGTCTGCTGCAACAACCAGGTCTTCGACATTGGAAGAAAAGTTCGTGTGGGCAAATTCGCCGTTGGATGAACCAAGGCCGGTGAAATCAAACCTCAGTACGGCAATGCCAACGCGCGCAAGTTCTGAGGCAATGCGTTTGGCAGCCAGTATGTCCTTGGAACAAGTGAAGCAGTGGGCAAAAAGTGCGGTGGCCCGCACTGGACCGGCTGGAATGTCCAGCCTCGCCGCCAGAATATCACCGGCATGGCCGGGAAAGCTGGTTTTTACAGTTGTCGCATTAAGTTGAGTTTGCATGGCTGTGTCCGGAATTAAACTACCCGCGCCCTTGTAGCACTTTTTGTTTGCGCGAGCCCGATTGCCTCACACACGTTGGATCAATTTTCCATGAGCGGCCAACTGGTGGTCGGGCTTGTCACGAAGTCGTGAGAATTGGCGCGAGGATTGCAACACAAGTGGTGGAAGGCAACCCGATGAATGGGATTGTTTCAATATGAAACAAGTGGAAGTCGCAACACCATGACCAATGCATATAGAAACACCGAGGGAACTGATAATAACCCACTAAATCCCGATCTGGGACAAACGAATGATCAACTAGCCCGTGTGGCTGACCCGGATTATGGTGACGGTATCTCGACGCTGGCAGGAGAGGGGCGCCCATCTGCACGAGAAATTTCCAATGAAATTTTTTCCCAGGATGCGGAAACCCCGATGGAAGCGGGTTTTAGCGACTATATGTGGGTTTGGGGGCAGTTTCTGGATCATGACATTTCACTGAGCCTGACCAGTTCGGAAGAATCTGAAGAAGCACCAATTCCCGTACCAGCCGACGATGCACTGTTCGACCCCTTCAGCACTGGCATGGTTACAATCCCGTTTTCACGTTCGACATTCGATCCAGACAGTGGCAGCGATACTTCGAATCCACGCCAGCAATTGAACGATATCACTCCATTTATTGATGCTTCAAACGTCTACGGTTCCGATGCAGAACGCGCAGCTGCTTTACGTGAGGATGACGGGAGAATGAAAGTCTCTGACGACGACTTGCTGCCGTTCAACGAGGCCGGACTTCCAAATGCTGACAGGGAGGAAGCAACACAGTTTCTGGCCGGTGATCAACGCGCCAATGAGAATGTTGCGCTCACATCAATGCACACGTTGTTTGTGCGAGAGCACAACAGACTGGTGAGTGAATTTGAAGAAGCCAATCCAGACTGGGATCCTGAAACTCTGTATCAGGAGGCCCGACGCATTGTTGAGGCTCAAATTCAGCACATTACCTACAACGAATTTTTGCCCAAGTTGCTGGGTGAAGACCCGCTTGAGGATTATGACGGCTACAAGTTCGACCTGGACCCTCAGATTGCCAACGTGTTTTCAACGGCGGCCTATCGGCTGGGACACACCATGCTGTCCTCGACAATTCATAGAACCGATGAAGATGGTTCAGAAAACAGCTTTGGCGACCTGTCTCTCAGAGATGCTTTTTTTCAACCTGAAAGGTTGGTTGATGAAGGTGGAATTGATGCCATCTTGCGCGGAGTTGGCACCACTGCTGCGCAACAAATTGATGCGATGATCGTTGATGATGTTCGCAATTTCCTTTTTGACCCTCCCGGGGCCGGAGGTCTTGATCTCGTATCACTCAACATTCAGCGTGGGCGCGATCATGGATTGCCAGATTACAATACATTTCGTGAAGCCTACGGTTTGGACCGCGTCACGAATTTCGACGAAATTACCACCAACGTCGATCTGCAGAACAAGCTCGAAGCTCTTTATGGTGATGTGGACAATATTGATGTCTATGTTGGTGGCTTGTCGGAGGACCCGCGTCCAGGGTCATTGCTTGGGCCCTTGATCCACGCTGCAATGGTGGATCAGTTTGGGCGCCTGCGAGATGCAGATTCCTTCTGGTATGAAAGCCGGATGAGCGAAGACGAATTGTCAATGATCAAGGGAGTGACACTGTCAGACATTATCGAGCGAAACAGCGGAGTGGATACGATTCAAGACGATGTGTTTCAGGCCATGACCCGACAAGTTGGTACCGATGAAGGGGAAACTCTGGTGGCGCTTGACGAAGCGACGCTCCTTATGGGTCTCGATGGAGAAGATGTCCTGATGGTCAATCGTGATGCATCACTTCAGATCCAGTCGCGCACCGAACTGCATGGCGGTGATGGCGCGGACCGGATTTATGGTTTCATCGCAGACGACTGGCTTTCCGGAGATGAAGGCGATGATCTGTTGCACGGTGAAGAAGGGAATGACTATCTGTCCGGTGGCGAGGGCAACGACTTCATCAATGCTGGCAGCGGAGACGATATCATTGATGGCGGAACTGGCAATGATGACGTGGTAACCGGCATGGGAGCAGATCGCATCAAATTTTCCCAGGGCCAGGACGTGATACATGATTTTGATGTGGCCAGCGATGTGATCGATTTCTCGCACTTTCCCGGTGTGTCCTCACTGGAGGATTTGACGATTGAAAGCTTCCCCGCCGGGACAAGCCTGACCGATGGTGAGGGGAACAGTGTTTGGTTGATTGGTGTAATGGACGCCAGCCAAATCTCAATGGACTTTGGTGCCCCGCGCCCGATCTATTCCGGCGAAGATGAGTTTGACGTTGTGGTGGGAAGCGCGGGAGACGACACATTTGTTGATGTCGTCGGCACCCAGTATTATTTCGGCCACCACGGAGAAGATACACTGGTAGTGGATGCAAACAGTGATGACTATGAAGTTGCAGTTACAGTCGATGGCACGGGATATGTCATCTGGAGCGACAGCGAAGTCGAAATCATGTGGGACATGGAGCACATTCAGTTCCTGGACGAAACGGTAGATCTCGACCCGATCGTCTGATTTTTCCAACCAACTGCGACTGAAACTGATAAAAGTCAGTGCAGCCGGTCTGATTTCCTACCAAATACCTAACTGCACCTTTAACAAATTTTAAGTGGTAAGGCGTAACTTTGTCATGTCCGGTCGGACAAGTTTGAGTTTTGAGTAGAGAGTAATATGACCGAACACATGCGCCCAAGGGTGAAATACGTTATCGGCCCGGATGGAAGCCCGTTGACAATTGCGGACCTTCCGCCGTCTTCAACACGCCGCTGGGTCATCAGACGCAAGGCAGAAGTTGTAGCAGCCGTCAGAGGCGGTTTGCTCAGTCTGGAAGAAGCCTGTCAACGCTATACGTTGACAGTCGAAGAGTTCCTTTCCTGGCAGGCTTCCATTGATGATCACGGTCTGGCTGGACTTCGCACGACGCGCATTCAGCAATACAGACTCTGAATACCCGAAAAGTCTTCATTTGATCGGGCTGGGTTACCAGCTCATCCAAAATCGCAACATCGTTCGACAAGAGCTCCGGACGATGCGCGATTTTTGATGATTAATTGGAGATGTTTAACCGCTGGTTTACCATAATTGATCATTCTGACCTTGTGAGAAAAATAGCCGGACGACCAGTCAGCCACGGCAATAGCAGGGGAAGCAATTTCATGAATCATAAGAGCGACATCAAAATCCAGTGCGATATCGAACCTCATATCGGACGCAAGCTGGACGACGTGGAGCGCGATCTGATCATGGGCACATTGGCACGCTGTGGTGGAAACCGGACCTGGGCCTCCGAGATCTTAGGAATTTCAGTGCGCACCTTGCGCAACAAGATGATCCAATATGATGCCGCAAGTGAAATTCCCCCAAAAATGGGCCGCGGAAACCGCGATAAGGATAAAGACCTTCTTGCAGTGTTGGAAAAGTTCGAACCAGGTCGGCTGTTGCCGTCCTGAACATCATCCTGATTTGATATTGAGAAGCGCAGCGGCAATTGCACCTGAAACGGCACTGGCGGCGTAGAACCACAGGCCAGGTTGCACAATCGCTTCGGCAAATCCCGATGTTTTGGCTGCCGCTATAACCAGCGCCACAAGCAAGACATCCATCATTGACCATTTGCTCAAAGCCCCCGCCCATTTTACCATCGGTGAACTGGCCATTTTAGTGCGCGGTGCAATTGCGGTGATGAACACAATCAGCAGTTTGATCAGGGGAAAGGCCACTGAAAACAACATCACCGCTGCTGCAATGGCCCGGTTTTCCTCTGCCCACAATGATCGGATGAGAGAGAGGATGGAAGGAGTTTCTTCAAGGAAATAGAGTTTTTGCAGGTGTATGACAGGCAGTGTGAGCCCCAGCGGGAAGCACAATGCAGCAGCGAGCAAGAGCAGGGCGATCAGGATGCGCATGAACTGTCTCTTTGCCTATTGCCGACGCTGGAATGTCAGGGAAGCCCAGAAACTCTCCCAGTGAGCTTGATCAGAAATCGCCTTACTGCTTTTAGGTTCTACAATATGTACGGCGTTCAATAGATAGGGTCCGGCTCCATTATCTGGAATGAGGGCCTTTCCATCCGTGTTGGTTTTGATCCTGTGAACAAATTCTGTATCGACGCCGACAAACACCTTTACAGTTGCTCCCTCCAGAGGTTGTCCTTCGTATAGTAGTTGCACAGGCATGGGAGAACCTTTGGCGAGTTGGTGAGGATGAGCAAGGGCAACCAGCTCGATCTTCAGGCCCGTTTCAACATCACCTCCAGTGGGTGTGTCTCCCACGGAAACGAGCGTTTTTGCAAACCGCGCATAGGCTTCTTTTAGCCCAATCTTGGGTTTCCCTCCCTGTTCGCTGACACGAAGCGCATGATCCAGCCCTTCCTTCTTGGCGTAGTTTTGGAATTTTTCCCAAGTCTCGAAAGTGAGCACTTCAATATTGCTCTCATGAACAATGCTCATGAGTCCCGGTTCTGTTGGAGTGACCTTGAGTGCAGGGCGATCACCGTCCTTGCCTCTGATTTCTTTACTTTTCCCGTTCATCCAGATTTCAGAGCGAATATTCCATACATCGATATATGGCAGTTCGTTTCCGTTGAAACGCTGGCCAAGCAGGTGACGCACATCAATCTCCTGCCCCACCGAGACCGAAAAGGAGTTCGGCATCAAATAATATTCATGTGCAGTTGCTTTTCCCGCAGCCAGGGAAAGAAAAACCACCAGCAGGCTGAAGAGTCTGGATATGCTTGTCATAATCTGTGTTTCCCGGTTGGCATTAATTCGCATCCGTGTCATCTGTGCTCAATAATGGGTTCAATCAAGGCCATTTTGGGTTCCGTTGATGTTACGGCTTTTCTGCAGCATTGGATTTGTAGTCGCTTTGCTGCTGGTCAGCCAGCCTTCTTTGGCCCATGAAGTTCGTCCGTCAATCTTTACCTTGAAATTTGATGAGACGCGCAGTTTCACGCTTATAGCGGACGCAAATCTTGAGGCTTTGATTGCCGGGATCGGCAGCGAGCATGAAGACACCGATCAGGCACCGCAAGCAGCAATTTATAACAGTTTGCGTGCCCTGCCTGCTCCGGATTTGCAAGACCGTTTCAAAGCTTTTTCCAACGACTGGATGAATCAGCTTGGCCTTGAATTTGATGGTCAGCCAGCAGCGGTAACGCTTCATTCGGTGGTGGTTCCGGAAATCGGTAACATCGGCCAGGCCCGTGATTCGGTTGTTACACTATCAGGCCAGGTTCCTGATGGCGCGCGCAATTTGAAATGGTCCTATCCGGAAAAATTTGGGTCAAGCGTATTGCGCATTGAGCGTCCGGATCAAGAATTGCAGGCACAGTTCTTTGCCGCTGGCGCCCAGAGTGATGAGATTGCCATTGGGGTGGCTGATGCGGATAGCTGGTCGCAGAAGTTCTATGAATACGCCGAGATTGGATTCACCCATATTCTGCCCAAAGGGCTTGATCATATTCTGTTTGTGCTGGGCCTGTTTTTGCTCAATGCAAACTGGCGTCCGCTTCTTTGGCAGGTCACAGCCTTCACCATCGCCCATTCGGTGACATTGGCTCTTGGACTCTATGGTGTTGTGGAAATTTCGCCATCGATTGTGGAACCCCTGATCGCCCTTTCGATCGTGTATGTGGCCGTTGAAAACATATTCACCGACCGTCTGCACGCTTGGAGACCGGTTATCGTCTTCGCCTTTGGTCTGCTCCATGGCCTTGGCTTTGCCGGAATATTGACAGAAATTGGCCTGACACCTGCAGATTTTGTGCTCGGGCTTGTGGCCTTCAATGTCGGTGTGGAACTAGGCCAGTTGGCAGTGATCGCTTTGGCGTTCCTTGCTGTGGGACTTTACATCAAAAAACCCTGGTATCGTCAGGCCATTGCCATTCCCGCCTCAGCTGCAATCGCTGCCATCGGGGCATGGTGGTTTGTTGAACGCACTTTTCTTTAGGTTCAGACCAGACAGGATTTATGCAGAAGGCCAGATTTCGGACAATCTACCACCGATGCGCAGCGGCTCGATTGCAGTGGCCAACCCAGTGGAATCATCTGTCACAACCAAAACGCCACAAATGGTTGCCTCGCCCGTGGCCGGTTCCATTCGGCCCCGGCTGAGTTTCGTCAAAAAACGATTGAGTGGTTCTTCCTTATCCATACCGATGGACGAATCGTAATCCCCGCACATGCCAGCATCGCTCATATAGGCCGTGCCACCAACCAGCACTTGATGGTCAGCTGTCGGTATATGGGTATGAGTGCCCACCACCAGGCTGACCCGTCCATCAACAAAATGGCCAAAGCATTGGGCTTCACTGGTCGCTTCCGCATGGAAATCTATCACGATGGCATCAGCTGCTTCGCCCATTGGGCAGGCCGCAAGTTCAGATTCAATGGCAGTAAATGGGTCGTCAAGTTCAGGATGCATGAAGATGCGACCCATAATGTTGGCCACCAATACGCGCGCTCCGTTTTTTGCTTCTATCAGATTGCTGCCACGTCCGACCGTTCCCTTCGGAAAATTTGCGGGTCTTAAAAATCGGTCCTCACTATCGGCCCAGCCCAGTGTTTCTTTTTGGTCAAAGGCATGATTCCCGGAAGTTACCACATCGGCCCCGGCTTCAATTGTTTCGTGCAGGATCTTTCGCGTAATACCAAACCCCGAGGCTGCGTTTTCACCATTTACAATGACAAAATCGGTGCCGAGTTTTCTCCTGAGCGTGGGCAGCTTTTCATAGACTGCCGTTCGCCCGGTCTTGCCGACCATGTCGCCCAGAAAGAGTATGCGCATTCGGTGTTCCTGTTGAGTGTTTCAGAAGTTGTCCACGGTGTCCCGGTCGCTGGAATTACCATCATCGGTTGACGCCCAGATAACCCTTCTCAGTAATAATCGCGTCCAGAAATTGATCGTGAGCCTCCATCGGTACAGCATCCACCTGCTGGATGGAATAGGCCATTCCGATCAGCCTGGGGCGTTGGTCGACCGCTGCAAGTTTCTCTATTGCTCTGTCATAGTAACCTCCCCCATATCCAATTCGCCCTCCTTCCCGGTCGAAGGCGCTCAGTGGCAGGACCATGACTTGCGGGATTAGAACTTTCGATCCTTTTTCTGGACCAATGGTCCCAAATCCAGATTCTTCCATCGGCGCACCGCGCACCAGTTCGCGAAATTCGATTTCTGTTCTGGAAATCACCACGGGGAGGCAAAGATGGGCACCGCGTCTGGCCAGTTCTGCCATAAATGGCCGCGTGTCTATTTCCGAGCGGATGGGCAAGAAACCTGAAACAATTGTTCCAACCGAAAACACGCCCGCATTGAATTCCGGTGCTGCCAGTCCGTGTTCCATGGCTTGCAGGGATAGTTCAATGCGTTGTGCCACGTCCAATGCATCACGTCGGGCTAGAGCTTTTTTGCGAAGGCTGGATTTCAGCTCATTGGCATTCGACATAGGTATCCTTGAAACTTAAAGTGGCGAGCCGCACAAGCCGTGCGAGTTTTATCGATCCTGGAACCTACAGCGTAGGTGGGCGCCGTGTACCCAAGCCCACGAGCGAGGACAGGGACAGCTCCCTTGAGAATCGGTAAGGCCCCGAGGATGATGATCGCACCAACCGCGCAGCCCGCGCTATATGTTTATAGGGTGCTGTCAGTTGGATTACGACATCTATTTTTATTTGGCCGGAGCAAGTTTGGTTGAAATCGTCTCAATGCGTTCTGCCGTCTTGTTGATGGCTTCAGCGATCTGCGATTCGCGGTTGTTTTCAAGACTGGCGCGCAATTTGGCCAGTTCTGATTCCAGGCCGGTAATCTTGTGTTGAAGGGCAACCAGTTCGTCTGTGACCATCACTCCGGCCATAACCGTCAGGCGCTGATCGCCAATTTCACCAAATGAACCCTTTAACTGGTTGATTGTACGATCAAAGCGCTGCGCCAGATCGAGAAGATGGGCTTCCTGACCTTCATCACACGCCATGCGATATGTCTTGCCGTTAATCTGTACTGCAACCTGGGGCATGTCTTGCTTACTCTTTTTCTACTCTGGCCGGTCCAGCACGCCACGAACGGTTTCCATGGCCGCAACAAGGCGACGGGAGACTTCCTTGTTTGTTTCTGCAAGCCGCCTGGCCCGTTCTTCAGCACCATCGAGATTTTGTGCCAGTTTGGCGCGATCTTCAGATATGCGTTGAATTTCTTCACCCGCATTGCGGTTTTTGCTGTTGGCCTCAATGGATGCATCTACAGCATTCTCAAGCGAATCCAAGGCCTTATTCAGCCTGCTCAGGGATGTGGCCAGCGCAGTATTCGCTGATTCACCCGATTGCGTTGTCTTGTGCATTTCACTCATAGCCTGTCAACACACGGCCAATTAGCCAAACAATTGAAAAAATTCGTCATAGCGATGCAGCAGTCAAACTCGAAAAAGTGGAAAACGTCAATCGGCTGAATGTGTTATCCAGATTCTTTTGAGTCGACTGCGAAACGTATGACCAATGACTGTGGTTATTTCAAGTTTGTGTAATCGAGTCTTTGATTCATTTCGTGTGAGTGCTATGTGTGCCGCGATTTTCGGTCAACCAAGTCATGGCTGACGCAATTGCAAAAACAAGGCCGCGGATATTCCGCGAATTAACATGACACAGCAAAAAAACCAGCGGATGGCACATGCCATCCGGTTTCTTTCCGCCGACGCGGTGCAAAAAGCAAATTCCGGGCACCCGGGACTTCCCATGGGTGCTGCGGATATCGCCACGGTATTGTTCACGCGATTCATGAAGTTTGACCCCAAACAACCTCTGTGGCCCGATCGGGACCGTTTTGTCTTGTCCGCCGGTCACGGTTCGATGTTGCTTTACTCGTCCCTTTATCTGTTGGGCTACAAGGATATGGACATCGAGCAACTGAAAAATTTTCGCCAGCTTGGCTCGGTGACAGCCGGTCACCCGGAATACGGCCACGCCGCCGGGATCGAAACCACTACGGGGCCGCTGGGGCAGGGCATTGCCAATGCTGTGGGAATGGCCATGGCAGAGCGCAAGCTTGCAGATGAATTTGGCAGCGACCTTGTAGATCACTACACATATTGCCTCGCTGGCGACGGCTGTCTCATGGAAGGTATCAGTCAGGAGGCGATTTCGCTGGCTGGACATCTCAAGCTCAACAAGCTGGTCTTGTTTTGGGATGATAATAATATTTCGATTGATGGACCGATTTCACTTTCTGATTCCACAAACCAGATTGAACGCTTTGATGCCTCCAACTGGAACACGATATCAGTTGACGGCCA
Source organism: Rhizobiaceae bacterium (assembly GCA_051009515.1). Lineage (GTDB taxonomy): Bacteria > Pseudomonadota > Alphaproteobacteria > Rhizobiales > Rhizobiaceae > Pseudahrensia. The sequence goes on from JBPCWM010000151.1 coordinate 40,553, forward strand.
TGATCATGAGGCCATTGCCTCTGCAATTGAAGCTGCTCATCAAAGCACAAAGCCGACCCTGATTGCCTGCAAGACAACGATCGGATTTGGTGCACCAAAAAAGGCTGGAACAGCTGCAGCTCACGGGGCACCACTGGGACCGGATGAAATCGAAGGAGCGCGTGCGGCGCTGGACTGGGAATCGGCTGCCTTTGAAGTGCCGGAAGATGTGCTGGACAGCTGGCGGATAGCCGGATTGCGCAGCACCCATGCACGCAAGGACTGGGAAGCCCGATTGGAAGAGAGTGAGGCCAACAAGCGGGGTGAATTCGAACGCCGCCAGCGTGGTGACCTGCCCGCCAAATTTGACGAGGCCATGCAGGGATTGAAAAAGGAAATTGCTGCAGAACCTCCAAAAAAGGCGACCCGAAAAGCTTCTCAGGCTGTGCTTGAAGTGATTAATGGAGAACTTTCTGAAACCCTTGGGGGGTCTGCCGATCTGACAGGGTCCAACAACACCAATACCAGCCAGACGCCCGCGATTACGCCGGATGATTTTTCCGGTCGATTTGTTCATTGGGGCATTCGCGAACACGCAATGGCCGCGGCTATGAACGGCATTGCCTTGCATGGAGGGTTGATCCCCTATTCCGGTGGCTTTTTGATCTTTTCTGATTATTGCCGTCCTTCCATTCGCCTTGCAGCCCTGATGGGCATTCGGGCGATCCATGTCCTGACACACGATTCCATCGGATTGGGAGAAGATGGCCCGACCCACCAGCCGGTTGAGCACCTTGCTGCACTAAGGGCCATTCCAAATCTCAAAGTGTTCCGCCCGGCAGATGTGACGGAGACGGCAGAGTGCTGGCAACTGGCACTTGAATCTACCGACGGCCCATCCGCCATTGCACTGACCCGCCAGGATCTGGAACCTGTGCGCACCACTTATGAAAGCGATAATCTGTGTGGTCGTGGTGCCTACGAGGTAGCGTCAGCGGGAGATGGAGATGCCAAGGTCTCTCTTTTTGCCAGTGGTTCAGAAGTTGAAATTGCAATGGCAGCGAAACAGGCCCTCGATGCTGCAGGCCACCCGGCTCGCGTTGTATCGGTTCCCTGTTTTGAGTTGTTCGCAGCACAGGCAGATGCCTATCGCGCCAGCGTCGTTGGGAACGCCGCAGTGAATGTAGGGATCGAAGCTGCCATACGTCAGGGATGGGACGCGATTATCGGTTCTGACGCCCTGTTTGTCGGTATGGAAGGTTTTGGGGCGTCCGCTCCATACAAGGACCTTTACGACCATTTCGGTATTACAGCAGAAGCGGTAAGCCAGGCAGCAATTGCCCGACTTTCGCAAATCGAAGCTTAAATTAAGCACTTGGTTTTGGTAATTATTAAGCAATCCACCAATCTCTTTGCGATCTAAATCGTTTAGGTTCAACCTAAATCGTTTAGGTTCAAAAACGGGGGTGGACCGCCTTCGTGTCTGCGCCTATAGCCCCGCAACAACCTGTTTGTCAGGACAAAAATGCGGGGTTATGCACTATGGGCGTGAGAGTTGCAATTAATGGATTTGGCCGGATTGGTCGACACACGCTGCGGGCAATCCATGAATTGAAACGGGACGATATCGAAGTTGTTGCGATCAACAATTCCGGTGAAGTTGAAACCCACGCCCATCTGCTGCGCTATGACAGTGTCCATGGTCCTTTCCCAGGCACGGTGGAAGTGATTGGCCAGGGCATTGACATTGGCACTGGCGTCATTCCCTTCATGGCAGACCGAAATCCGGCCAACCTGCCCTGGAAAGAACTTGATGTAGACATCGTGCTTGAATGTACCGGCGCTTTCAACAGCACGGAAAAATCCATGCCGCATATTGAAGCCGGGGCCAAGCGTGTGCTCTTGTCCGGTCCCGGAAAGCCTGCAGACAAGACAATTGTATATGGTGTGAATCACAACGATGTCACCTATGAAGACCTGGTTGTGTCGGCAGCGTCCTGCACAACTAATTGCCTTGCACCGGTTTGCGCGGTTCTGGATGATTCCATCGGTATCGAGCACGGCTTCATGACTACCGTCCATTCCTATACGGGCGATCAGCCAACTCTGGATCGTAATCACAAAGACGTCTATCGGGCCCGTTCAGCGGCTATGTCCATGATCCCGACTTCGACGGGAGCTGCCAAGGCCGTTGCGCTGGTTCTACCACGCCTCAAGGGCCGCATTGATGGATCCGCGGTGCGTGTACCGACCCCCAATGTATCACTGATCGATCTGAAGTTTGTCGCCAAAAGGGAAACGACGGTTGAAGAAATCAATGAAGCCATGCGACTGGCGTCAATGGACAGCCTGACCGGCATTCTCTCCTATGATCCGGCGCCGAAAGTATCGGTGGATTTCAGTCATGATCCTCATTCTTCCTGCTTTGCTCCAGCACAAACGCGCGTCATGAACGGGACCATGGTTCAGGTCATGGCGTGGTATGATAATGAATGGGGTTTCTCTTGTCGCATGACAGACCTCGCAGTCCATATGGGCAATGTTCTGGAAGCAGGCAGTGCGCTTGCCGAGGCACCCTCACTGAGCCCGGAAGACCTGGCTGCTAGGAAGCCTGACCCTGCGCTGGCCTAATGGCTGCGGCCGGTCTGCGGGGGCATTTGCCCGGGTGCAACAGATAAAGGTCGCCGTTCTTGCGCACATGAATTCCGTCATCGCGCTCGCGGCGCAGGCGGCACACTTGTTCGGCCCGGTCAAACCAACGCCACTGATTCATGATACGGCTCCGGACTGGCAACAGGCGCTCTCAATGGTGCATTTCCGCAGTTTAAAGTGGATACCGACACTTTGCGTCACTTCGTAGGACAAGGCTGCTCTTTCCAGTCACCAAAACACCGGTTAGTGAGTAAACACTGATGGTTATCATCCTGTTAAAATGGATCGCGAAACATGCTTTTTGAGACACTTGACACCCTTCCTGACGTGAGCGGAAAGCGCCTTTTGCTGCGGGTGGACATCAATGTCCCTATGGATGGAGCAAAAGTTACGGATTTGACGCGCATTGAACGAATCAAACCCACAGTTCTTGAACTGGTGGAAAAGGGTGGCATTGTTGTCCTGCTTGCGCATTTTGGTCGTCCAAAAGGCAAGGTTGTGCCGGAAATGTCGCTAGCTCCCGTGGTGCCCGCCCTGGAGGAAGTTTTCGGTACCAAGGTGGCGTTTGCAAATGATTGTTGCGGTCAAAGCGCTTTGGATGCAATTGCGGCTCAAACCGCTGGCAGCATCCTGTTGTTGGAAAACACGCGTTTCCACCCCTGTGAGGAAAAGAATAATCCACCATTCGGCAAGGAACTGGCTGATCTCGGTGACATTTTCATAAATGATGCTTTCAGTGCCGCGCACCGCGCCCATGCTTCGACCGTTGGAATTGCACAACATCTTCCATCTTATGCCGGACGCACCATGCAGGCTGAGCTTGAAGCCCTGCAAAAGGGTCTGGGAAATCCGAGCCACCCGGTGATTGCGCTTGTTGGAGGAGCAAAGGTTTCAACCAAGCTGGATTTGTTGGGCAATCTGGTTGGCCGCGTGGACCACCTTGTAATCGGTGGTGGCATGGCAAACACCTTTCTGGCTGCACAGGGGCACGCAGTGGGCAGCAGCCTGTGCGAACATGATCTGGCCGGCACAGCGCGTGATATTCTCAAACAAGCAGACGAGGCTGGCTGCGAAATCGTTTTGCCAACTGATGTTGTAGTTGCGCAGGAATTTGCCGCCAATAGCCCACATCAGACAGTGGCAGCCGAATCGGTGCCCGATAACACCATGATTCTTGATGCCGGACCACAAACAGTGGAAATCATCAAGCAGCGCATCGAAGCGTCCCGTACTCTCGTCTGGAACGGGCCTCTGGGCGCTTTTGAACTGACGCCTTTCGACAGGGCGACAACTGAGGCAGCGCAGTTTGCGGCTGAACAAACCACTCGTGGCGAACTCGTATCGGTGGCCGGTGGTGGAGATACTGTCGCTGCTCTTAATCATGCAGGTGTGCTGGACCAGTTAACTTATGTATCGACTGCCGGTGGGGCTTTTCTGGAGTGGATGGAAGGCAAGACCCTGCCCGGCGTGGCAGCTCTTGAGCGATAGAAAGTCAAAAAACAGGTGACCAGAGTCGACTCAATCGATTCAATTGGTGAGCCGACATTTTCACTGGGCCATGGGCCTGTTACGAAAACACAAACGAAACAATGAGGAGATTCCCCGATGAGTGAACGGATCGAAGATATTGCCGAAAAAATGGTGCAGACCGGGCAGGGAATTTTAGCTGCAGATGAATCAACCGGTACCATCAAAAAGCGCTTTGATTCCATTGGCACTGACAATACGGAGGAAAACCGTCAGGCCTATCGCGAAATGTTGTTTCGCTCGACAGACGCCATGAATGAGTGCATTTCCGGTGTGATCATGTTTGAGGAAACACTGTTCCAAAAGGCGGCTGACGGCACACCTTTTGTGGATTTGATCACTGCATCCGGTGCTGTGCCAGGCATCAAGGTGGACATGGGTGCACACGCCCTGCCGGGACTTCCTGGTGAAACTGTCACCGAAGGCCTCGACGGTCTGCGTCAGCGCCTGGCAAACTATTATGAGGCCGGTGCCCGCTTTGCAAAATGGCGTGCGGTCATAGCCATTGATGATGTGCGACCAAGTTTTGGTGGCATCAAGGCCAATGCTCATGCGCTGGCTCGCTATGCAGCGATGTGTCAGGAAGCGGGCATTGTTCCCATCGTGGAACCAGAAGTCCAGATGGATGCGGATCCGGCCGACCACACGATTGAGCGATGCCATGAAGTCACCAGCGCAGTCCTGCACACGGTTTTTGCCGAATTGCATGACCAGAATGTTGCCCTTGAAGGCATGGTACTGAAGCCAAATATGGTGGTGCCGGGCAGCAAGTGCGCAACCCAGTGTCCGCCCGAAGAAGTTGCCTCTCACACCGTGGCTGTATTGAAGCGCAATGTGCCCTCCGCAGTGCCCGGCATAGCCTTCCTGTCCGGCGGGCAGTCGGTCATCGAGGCCACCGCCAACCTCAATGCCATGAATGCGGGCTATGACATGCCTTGGGCGCTGACCTATTCCTACGGACGTGCCTTGCAGGCTTCTGCATTGCAGGCCTGGGGTGGTAAGTCAGAAAATGTCGAAGCTGGCAGTGCGGCCTTTACCCAACGTGCCCGCATGAACAGTCTGGCAACGCGTGGTGAATGGAACGAAGGACTTGAAGCTGCCTGAACCAGTAGAGGTTCGTTAAAGGTCGTCCCCCCAGTCGAGCGATCTCCGCCTCTGCTGCCACATTTTTTCACCAATCAGACAATCATAGCTTGGTGCAGGTTTGGAATGGAAAGCGGCCCTGACGACCGGTGATGAGGGCAGGCCGGCCAGTTCCTGAACCAGCTTGTGGCGCACGGCTGTGGGAAATTGTTCCCAATCAAGCACGGGAATCACAAATGAGGCAGGTCCGCCAATCACGCATTGGCGGTAATACTCATCCAGATCGTCGAGATTATAGCGACTGTAGAAGCCGTCTTTAGTCATCAGTGGCAGGCCATTGATGACTATACCATCTTCCAGAGCTCTTGCGCGCGCTTCAAGTACGGGCGGACCTGCATTGTTGGGGCCGTCACCGGATATATCGATAACCCGACGCGAAGAGGTGAATCCGTTGGTGTCAAAGCTGAACCGCGCATAGTCAAGTGCACTGGAGATCGACGTGCGGCGCAGAGAATCGTCAAACTTGGCCACCAGCCTGTCAGCGATACTGCGGGCCTGATCGCGGTTTTCAACCAGCGTCCAGTCAACAATCACTCGTTGGGAATAATCTCCAGCCCATTCGATATATTGAATGGCCACCCGTCCCAGCAAACCTCCCTGAATGGCGTTTATCACATCGTTGGAGACAAGAGCCTCGGCATAACCGCGCCGCTGAATTTCAAGCTCACGTGGACTCATCGATCGGGAGACATCAACTGCCAAGATCAACTGCAGGTCGACTTCCGTCTTTTGTGCCATGGCATGCGCGGGATGCATCAGCACAAGCAGTAGGGTAGTCCGGATCAGGCGGGGCAAGAACGTCATTGATCCATGGTGAAATCCTGGATTGGAATTGTCCAGTAAATCTACGTTGATAAGTCTTGGTATTGATACAGGATTGGTGTTGATATGGTTTGCATGAACTGCACGGATATTGAAATGAGCACAGCTGGCCATGAATGATCTGGAAGGCATAACCGCCCTTGCCATCGAACAGGCTGTTGCTGCGCCCTATGCGTCGTCACGTCTTGCTGACGCCGGAGCCAGAGTTATCAAGGTTGAACGCCCACAGGGAGACTTTGCTCGTGGATATGACACGTTGGCCAAGGGCAACAGTGCCTATTTTGTATGGTTGAACCGGGGCAAGGAGAGCATCGCCCTTGATCTGAAATCGGACAGTGATTGTGCGCTGCTTCGTCGTATGATTGCAAAAGCTGATATCCTTCTTCAAAACCTTGCACCCGGTGTGCTGGATCGCCTGGGGCTGGCGTTGGCAGACTTGCGTGCGCATCACCCGCGCCTCATCACATGTTCCATATCAGGATATGGGGAAACCGGCCCACGTAAGGATCAAAAGGCCTATGACTTGTTGATACAGGCCGAAAGCGGACTATGTGCAATCAACGGGACAGCTGAAGGGCCTGCAAGGGTGGGTGTCTCGGTCTGTGATATTGCGGCCGGCATGGCAGCCCATGCGGCAATTTTGCAGGCACTCTTTGCCCGAGAGCGCACCGGTAAAGGGCGTGCGATCTCTGTTTCCCTGTTCCATGCCCTGGCAGACTGGATGAACGTCCCCATGATGCAACATCGCTATGGCGGGAAAACCCCTGGCCGGGTAGGCCTGAAGCATCCGACTATTGCGCCTTACGGGGCCTTTGAATGTGCGGATGGAAGACCCTTGTTGATTTCAATTCAAAACGAACAGGAATGGCAACATCTTTGCGCAGCCCTTGGTCATTCGGATTTGTATACCAAAGAGGGCTTTCGCAACAATCTCGAACGCATTGAGAACCGTGATGCTGTGGATGGATTTGTCGCTGCAGAGTTTGCAAACCATGATCGTGAATCCATGATTGAAATTTTACAGGGAGCAAAAATTGCTTATGGCCGTCTGTCCGACCTTGATGATTTTGTTGATCATCCGCAGAATAACTGGGTGACCGTTGAGGCAGGGGAGAAAGAGCTTCAAATTCTCTCCCCGGCAGCTATTTTCGACGGGATCAGCCCAAAGTTTAACCCGGTGCCGAGATTTGACGAGAATGGAACGGATATTCGCTTAGAATTTTCAGATCCAGACAAGCCTGCCCAGGATAAATCCACAATCTGAGCGCACCCAATTTCAACTCTCCAGGATAAGTCGCTGCAACCATGTCATCCCTTTCCACCTCTCTCATCAGTTGGCTGTGTTTCCCGGTCTATGTCGCCCAAGGCATATATGTGCGCATGAATTCGTTGCGCCTGTCACCGGCAGCGGGTCCTCGGTCGGGACAGTATGGCAAGGGCCGGGCAAAAATTCGCCTTTTGTCCATCGGTGATTCATCGGCGGCCGCAGTTGGAATTGAACAAACATCAGGTGCCATTGGTCCCCAGATCGCCCGCAAACTGACTGAGCAGACCGGGGATGCGGTGGCCTGGCACATATCTGGTCACAACAGCGCCGTTGCCGGAGAGATACGCGATTATGTTCTGCCCAACCTGGAGGCGGAAGACTACACGCATATATTTATCATGATCGGCACCAATGACATGAAGAACTGGCATTCGGTGCGGCGCTGGAAAAAGGAGTTTGGAACACTGCTCTACGGGTTGAGGGCGAAATACCCGGAGGCAAAACTCTATTGGCATCAGGCAATCGACTTGCGTGAAGTGCCTGCACTGCCCTGGCCTTTGGGCAGCATCATTAACATGCGGGCCAAACTGTTGAATCGAAAGGGTGCACAACTTTGTCTGGAACGCGGGGCCGTTTGCGTACCTCCATTGCCGAATACCGATCCCGCTGGGTATTGCAAAGACGGGTTTCACGCCAATGAGGCAGGTTATGATGCATGGGCCGACCACATGATTGCTCATATGGAGATAGCACCGCGGTCCAGCCCCGCTGTCGCGGAGTTTCTGTAGGTTAATTCAATACCGGCTTCATCTATTCATCTTCAACCAATGCCTGATAGACTCACCTTCCCCCTGGCTGTTAAATCGACCTATGTCTGATTTGGAGGAATGATCATGGGCACCTATGCAGAGGTCTATCAGGGCTGGAAAAGTGATCCGGAGAAGTTCTGGATGGACGCCGCTGGCGCAATCGACTGGATAAGCAAACCCACTGAAGCGTTCTCGCCGGATGAAGGCGTGTATGGGAGATGGTTTTCCGACGGCACCTGTAACACCTGCTACAACGCGGTGGATCGTCATGTGTTGGGTGGACGTGCTGACCAGACGGCCCTGATCTATGACAGCCCGATCACCGGTAACAAGCGCAGCTATACCTATGCGGAAGTCAAGTCTGAAGTCGAAGCGCTGTCTGCGGTGCTGATGGACCGTGGCGTTGAAAAAGGTGACCGCGTCATCATTTATATGCCGATGATTCCTGAAGCCGCCTTTGCCATGCTGGCCTGTTCCCGCATTGGTGCAGTGCATTCGGTTGTGTTTGGCGGCTTTGCATCTGCAGAGCTGGCTACCCGCATAGATGACTGCTCTGCCAAATGCATCATCTCGGCCTCTTGCGGGATTGAGCCCGGACGGGTCATAGCCTACAAACCATTGCTTGACGGCGCCATCGAACTTGCTGCCAATAAACCGCAAACAACGGTGATCCTGCAACGGGAGCAGCAAGGCTGCGATCTCATTGACGGTCGCGACCATGACTATGCCAGTGAAGTTGCCAGGCATCGTGACGCAGGCACACAAGTGCCCTGCGTTGAGCTGAAAGCGACCGACCCGCTCTATATTTTGTATACTTCTGGAACAACTGGCCAGCCGAAGGGTGTCGTACGCGACAACGGCGGCCACATGGTGGCCCTGCAATGGACCATGAAAAATATTTATAATGTCGATCCCGGCGAAGTATTCTGGGCGGCTTCCGATGTGGGATGGGTTGTTGGCCACTCTTACATTGTCTATGCACCGCTGCTGGCCGGAAACCCGACGGTTCTGTTTGAAGGCAAGCCCGTCGGTACGCCCGATGCCGGAACATTCTGGCGCGTGATCGCAGAACACAGCGTCTCTGTCCTGTTTACAGCACCCACCGCATTTCGGGCCATTAAGAAGGAAGACCCGGAAGGAAGCCTGATAGAAAATTACGATGTCAGCAATTTCCGCATGTTGTATCTGGCGGGTGAGCGGGCGGATCCAGATACAATTCACTGGGCGGAACGAGTATTGAAAACGCCGGTCATCGATCATTGGTGGCAGACTGAAACCGGATGGACAATTGCAGGCAACCCTGTCGGCATTGAGCTGCTTGAGATCAAATACGGTTCACCAACAGTTGCCATGCCGGGGTATGACATTCAGGTCTTGAGTGATGAAGGTGAAGAATTAGCGCGCGGGGAGTTGGGAAACGTGGTTGTGAAGCTTCCCCTACCTCCGGGATGTTTTCCAAGTCTTTGGAATGCGGAAGCCCGCTTCAAGGAAGCTTATCTGGAGGAATTCCCGGGCTATTACAAAACTGCCGATGCTGGCATTATGGATGAAGACGGTTATCTTTTCATTATGGCGCGCACGGATGATATCATCAATGTGGCCGGCCACAGGCTTTCAACCGGCGGCATGGAAGAAGTGATTGCAGAACATCCAGACGTGGCCGAATGCGCGGTGATTGGAATTGAGGACAAATTGAAAGGTCAATTGCCTGCGGGTTTCATGATACTGAACGCTGGGGTTGAACGGCCTGCAGCCGAAATTCAGGCAGAAGTGGTGAAGCTCGTACGCGAAAAGATCGGCCCGGTTGCCGCTTTCAAGATTGCCGTACCGGTCAAGCGCTTGCCAAAAACACGGTCTGGCAAGATTTTGCGCGCCACCATGCAAAAGGTTGTCGACGGACAGGAGTTTAAGGTCCCGGCCACCATCGATGATCCGGCCATTCTTGACGAGATTAGAGCCAGCTGGACCGAATTTGCCAGTTAAGCAAATTCGGTTTCACGCTGTACTAGTGTTTCATCTTCATCGTCTCAGCGATTGATTTGACATCGAAGGAAAGTTCAACCTTACCGACGCGTTCAAACTCCAGCGTCACTGTGTGTTTATCACCAGTTTTAAGAGGAACTTGCAATTTCATGAACATGATGTGATTGCCTCCGGGGGCCAGCTTTTCAGTTGTGCCTGCCGCAATAGGCAAACCACCCTCCAACTGCCGCATTTTCATCACCTGATCCACCATCTTCATTTCATGGATTTCAGTTTTGCCAGCAAAACTGGCTTCCGCACCAATCAGTCGATCGCCACTGCTTCCGTTATTTAAGATGACGAGATATCCGGCCCCCACCTTGGCCCCGGGAACAGTTGCGCGTAATGTCGGATGCATAAGGGTCAAATCACCAATTTTTTGTGCTTCTCCTGCCTTGGCCAGCCCTAATGATGAAAATATGCCGGAAATGGCAATAAATGTTGCAAGGATGCACCCTGCGAAAAAGGTCGTGTACATGGATTTTAGTCCTGATTTTTTGTCAGATTTCCAGATTGGGCGCATGCACCCAGATTGAGTGTTGGAGAAAATCAGGAAGTTGGAGGCCCTCGCACAGGGTGTTCCCCATCTGGCCTCTGGTCGGTCGCAACGCGTGCGTCACCGATTATCTGCTTTGCCGAGTGCTCCACGAACTCAAAGACTCTGCTTCCAGCAGGGTACGCGAGCGTGGCAGCAATAGGTGAGAGACAGTCATCACAATGTTGGTCGTTTTGTGAATTGGAGTCTTCACCGGCTCCAAAGCAAATGACGGGCAAAGACCCATCAGGAAGCACATAGGCACTTAAGTCGGCGCTTTGCTTGCCATTTCCTCCAAACGCAGAAGCCGGGCCAAGCGACCCGAATGCCAAAACCAGCAGCAGGCACAATAGTTTTGCCAGAAATTTCAAATTTGCCAATTGGTGCATCAAGACGCGCCCTGTTGCAGTCGCTGAGCTTAATGTAGGACTAATTGAAAGCAGCGCAACACCAATTCAAGGGCTTAGCCAGCGCCGTGACAGGCTCACCAATAGGCGCTTACGCTTTTTCCACTACGTCTTGCAGGGCCTGAATGCGTTCGGCGAGATTGGTAGGTTTTTCGGCGGCTTTTTTCTTCGCAGCCGATTTGTTGCGGGTCGCTGTTCGGGACTTTGCAACCGCTTTGTTGATAGGTGAATCTGGCCCTTCAAGTGCAGCAGTCATGGAAGTTACTTTCGCAGCCAGATCATTGATCCGCTCCCGCATAACAGCATTTTCCCGCCGTTCTGCTTCCCAGTCATCTCCACTGGCGAGGAGCAGTGAGCTAACTTCCGCCTTAAGGTCATCCAGCTCGGCCTCGGTTTCGGCAAGTTTGGTCGTCAGTGCCTGCCGCTCAGATTCAAAAGTAGCAACGGCGTTTTCGATGTTCTCGCCTGACGCGTCTTTCAACAGCGCTTCCATCCTCAAAGTGACCTGCGCAACTTCGGATTCCAGCTTGATGTTTTGGGCCTGAAGCTGGTCATTTTCCTTCAAGGCTGCCTGCAGGCCTTTCCCGGAATCGCCCGATTTGCTCCGCAAATTTTTGATATCTGTGTCGCGTCGCTCCAGTCGCTCTTCCATATCTGCGAGAGTGGCCTGAAGCCTTTCGATCTTCTTGTCCAGTTTGACAACCCGGTTTTTTTCCCTGGTCAGCCCTGTGGTACTGGCCTTGAGGTCTTTTTTAAGCTACGCGATCTCTGCAATCTGATCCCGGCTGCGTTGCTTGATCTCGCGTGCCTCATCTTCAACAATATCCATTTTACTTTCGCGAGCCACCATTTCGATTTTTTGGCTGTCGAATTCACTAATCGCACTTCGATATTTGCGATCCAGTTCCTCGTAGGCGAAAGCCTTTTCTTCGAGCCTTAACTCCACAGCGGCCAGATCAGTGGCTGTGGTGTCAAACCTGTTTTCCACCACTTGCAAGTCATTACGCAATTCCGCGGCCTGGGATTCAAGTTCGGCAATTCGGCTGGTCTTTTCCGCATGCTGGTCTTCCAGGGACAGCAATTCATCCCGTTTGCGGTTCACCTCTATCAATTGTTCAGCTGCACGTTCCTTCAGTGCTTCCAGGTTGACTTCCAAACGACGCGTGCTCATAGCAAACTCCGCCCGCAATTGATCCTTATCAGCCTGAATTTCATTGAGTGTCAGGGGAACGGAACTCTCAATTCTGTTGCGCGTCAGCACAACGGCACGCCGCCAGATGGCAGGAGCTATCATCAATGCCAACAAAGCTGCGCAGAGAAAACCGAGTGTAAAGAAAAGGCCACTTTCAAGCACGGTAGATCATTTCCCTATGTCTTTCACTGAGATCCATTATGACAATACGAAAAAGCCTGCCACAACGAGCAGGCTTTTGATACTGTTTTGGAGTTTTGAAGTTAATTTGAAATAAAGCTTCTAGAACGGGTTCCAGGTCGGTGTTTCCCGCAATTTCAAATATCCGACATTGACCCCCAATCGCGCACCAATACCGGCCCGCACGGGCACCAATACAGTATCGCCATGTTTCATCACGGTCATTCCTATCCCACCAACAAGATAGGCTGACCCGGATACACCATAAAACCGACGATAGATTTTTTCTGTATTTGTGAGATTGTAGACCAACATCATGGTGCGGTTGCCATCACCACCATAGTCCCAGCCGATAGACGGACCCTGCCAGAATACCGGGTGGTCGCCAGCATTCTTCGTATATAAGGCGCCTTCTCCATAGCGGAGTCCGGCAACTAGGGCACCAGATGCTTCTTCACCGAGAATGTAGCCATTAGGGAGGCCATGTTCCTCAACCGCTTTTTCAATAACCGTGGCAAGACCGCTAGCCGCGGCGCCAAAGAAACCGTGACCGGCATTAACGAGTTCATTGCTGGAATAACGCTGATCGGCTTGGGCATGAACTGGTGTCACACCTATGATTGCTGCGGGGATCGTTGAACCGAGCAGGCTCAAAATCGCCATCCCAAATGCGAGAGTCAAAGCTTTTGGAAGTTTGCTGTTTGCCATTAAAATTAGTGTGTTCATCTTGCTCATCCTTTTGCGCTTTCTGTAAACGCGCTTGGTTTCGCGGCTTTGCGTGCAATGGGCGTATCGCCCAATTGCGACCGTTTGTGGGATTTGCATCAATTTTGAATCAAAAGGTTTGCGATAGAGTAAACAAACGGTTTCTTTTCGTTTGAGTGCACGGTGGCAGTCTGTTTTTAATAGTCGGGCTTTTCACGATTCCCTTCCTTGTGTATCGACAGAGAGAGAATCGATGCCAACGATTCGATTGCTCGGCGCAACAGATTTCAGCACACGGGGACCGACATGCCTGACCTGCCAACTATTTCTTCACTGGACCTTGCCGCTTTATTGGCCAGCCGGGTCTGTCATGACATCATTTCACCAGTCGGCGCGCTGGCCAACGGTCTTGAAGTTCTGGAAGAAGATCAGGGTGAAGAGATGCGTGAATTTGCCATGGAACTGATCACCAAGAGTGCCAAATCAGCATCGGCCAAACTGAAGTTCTCAAGACTGGCCTTTGGTGCATCTGGTTCTGCTGGTGCTTCTATCGATACCGGCGAAGCCGAAGAAGTCGTTCGGCTCTATATGGAAGGTGAGAAAGCGGACATGACCTGGCATGGTGTTCGCTCACTTGTTCCCAAAAACCGCGTCAAGCTGTTGCTGAATTTGGTTCTCTTGTCCTTGGGAGCTATCCCAAGAGGCGGTACAGTGGGCATCGAAATCCTCGGGGAAGGGGAGAATGCAACATTCTCCATCCGCTGTGTGGGGCCAAAAGCGCGTGTTCCTGGTGATTTCGTCGACATGCTCAACGGATCACATGGCGAAGAAATGTCGGCTCATGCGATCCAGCCTTATTACGCAATATTGCTTGCGCAAGACTGTGGTTTGGATCTGAGCGCGGTCGCTGACGGAGAAGACGTGGTGCTCGCTGCCAAATAAGCAGAACTCCAAAAATTGAAGTCGAATCTCGTATATTTCACCTGTCCAGCGTCCCTTTGAACATGTAATTATGCAGTGATATCAGCATTATTTTCATGGCGTGTTCCATCTTGTTTCCTGCTAAGTGAGACTGAATTTTTTGCGAAAACCCCGGCCTGTTTGATCAGAAGTCTCCTTTTTTAACTCACTGTTAATGTTAAATTTTAGTGTTAAAGAACACAGTTAATCCACCTTTAACCAATTTTTCCCATGCTTGACCGTGAAGTTCATGCGTTCCCCAATATTTGTGCGGGATGGTAACGAAAGGATGTTGCTATGGGCAGCAAATTGAAACTGAAGGCTGTTGTGCCTGCAGCAATGATGGCAGCGGTCTTCGCCAACACGGATACGGCCAGCGCCGCCGATCTCTTGATGGATCCCCCTCCACCACCGGAAATCATTACGGTTGCCAACACTGGTTGGTACCTGCGTGGCGATATTGGTTACAATTTCAATACAATTGGCAAGCCGGAATACAATGCTCCCTGGGGCGGAACGATTCCCATGGTGACTGGTCATTTGGACGATGGCTGGCAAATCGGTTTGGGTGTCGGCTACCAGGTTGATGAAATATTCAGGGTCGATTTAACCACTGATTACATCGGTGAAACCAAATTCCTCGGGTCGACAGCGGGTTTTTGTGACGCTTTAGCGGTGCCGGCCGGTGTGCCGAATTGTTCTTCAACTGAGGCGACCATGTATAGTGGCTGGAAGTTTCTCGGCAATGCCTATGCAGACCTTGGCACTTATGGCGGGTTTACGCCTTATGTCGGGGCCGGTATCGGTGGTGCGCTCATCACCTGGAAAGATCTCAACAGTCGCACCACCTGTGATGGCACAGTGTTTGCTTGTCCCCCGTCGTTTCCAAACGTAAACGGTGGAACGATCGGGTATAGTCAAAAAGGTTCAACCTCCTGGCGTTTTGCCTGGGCGTTGCACACCGGTTTTTCTTACGATCTAGCTCACGCTACAAAGCTCGACATCGGCTACAGCTTTAACCGCATTGAAGGCGGGCCAATGTGGCAATGGGCCAATATTGGTGGCGATCAAGGATATGATAAGGGAATTGACAGCCACACGATCCGCGCGGGTTTGCGTTACCAGATCTGGTGATCGAAAGGTTTCCAGCCTCTGTCTGGATCGCGCATGAAAGCATGAAATAGTGTCTGGCTGATGATCATGCGCAACAAAATCGCCTCAAAGGCCCGGCGCATTGGTTTCGGGCCCCTGACTTTACCGAGTAGTAGGAGAGTTGCTGTGATGACTTCATCCAGCCTGAAACTGACAAGCCTTGCAGCCTGTCTGGTCATTGCGAGCCAGATCACTGGTTTTACGCAAGTTGATGGGAAAGCTCACGCAGCCGACATGCTGGCTGATGAGGTTTATGATTATACACCGGTAGAATTCGGAACGGGCTGGTATCTACGTGGCGATATAGGAGCCGGTCTTTCCAGCGTTACCGTTGAATCCAACTTTCACTACGGTGAGGCCGATCTTGGTAATCCGATCTCTTTTACGCTGGGTGCGGGATATACCTACGCAGAAGGTCTGCGCACTGAATTCGCATTCAATCATTTTAACAATCTCGCCTTTTCTTCCCAGTCCATCACAACTTGCGGAACCGAAGTCCTTGGCGGTGGACCGATTCCTGTCGCTGGCAATTGCTTCGCATCGGCCAATGCATCGATCAACACGTCTACGGTTATGGCCAATCTCTATGCGGACCTTGGAACATATTGGGGAATCCGCCCCTATGTTGGTGCTGGTCTTGGTGTTGCCTATGTCTCATGGCGCAATTTCTCTTTTTCCAAATATTGTGAGGGCGTGGTTCCCGGAGACTGCGGCTTAGGCGGCGGGCCTGGTCTGAACACCATCGCCCAAGGCACCTATTCTTCAACAAACTCCTGGACCTACGCAGCCAATGCGATGTTGGGCGTGTCCTACGAGCTGACCCGTGATCTGACTTTGGATATGGGATATCGCTACACCTATGTCGGTGAAGCCGGTGTCGCGCGGGCTGCCAGCAATGCTGGCAATTTTTCAGATTTCACTGTGGGTGACACCGGAATGCACGAACTCCGCTTCGGCCTGCGCTATGAAATTTGGTGATGCTAAGGGTGTTCAGCACCAGCTAGCCCCCAATACATAA
>JBPCWM010000152.1:0-25607 GCA_051009515.1 Rhizobiaceae bacterium
TTACCCCGATGAATGATTCATTCATAGACTTTGATGTTCTGGGCCGCGTTGACCCCAAGACTTTAGAGATTGCAGGCGTCAGCCACTACGCCTTGATGGTCCGTGAGGCCCGTCGTCAGAGGCGCAATGTCGACAATGGACTTATGGACTGGATTGTGGTGCGCAACCGCATGTCTTCGCTGAATTCCCGCAATCAGGAAAATCTTCTGGGCTGCGTCAAGGAACTGTCTCTGCGCCTTGGGTTCCGCATTGCAGAAGGTATTAGTGAGCGGGTGATCTTCCGCGAATATTTCCCTATGGGTCTGACTGCTTTCGATGAACTTAGCGAGGTTGCGGTTGAAGGTCGCACCAGCATGTCCCATTTGGCTGCCCGACAGGAAATTCGCAAACTGATCAGGGCCTTGCGCCTTCCGGTTGATGAAAAGGGAGTCAAGCGGGCCCGGGCGCGTGTAGCATGGCTGGAAAATAGCAAGACACCAGTTGAGTTGCCGGACATTTTTGCCGACTGACCCTTCCATTTGATCTTGCCTTTGTGGAGCCAAGACCCAAATATTGGGCATGGCCAAGAATATATCAAAAACCACCGGTTCCGATTCCGCGTCACGCGACGTTTCAACGGCAAACGACATCTCCAATTTTCTCGCCAAGGCGAGCAAACTTGGAAACAACTCAGCGGGAAATGGTGGGCTGATCTTTGCCCTTGATGCAACGATGAGTCGCCAACACACCTGGGATCAGGCCATGCAGATTCAGGCGTCTATGTTCGATGCGGTCGGCAAAACGGGTGGGCTGGACGTGCAACTTGTCTATTTTCGCGGATTTGGCGAATGCCGGGCCTCGCGCTGGGTTGCCGACACAAAGAGTTTGCGCAATCTGATGACTGGCATCCAATGCCGGGGTGGGCAAACCCAGATCGGCAAGGTTTTGAGCCATGCACGTAAGGAGGCCGCCAAGAAGAACCCCGTCAACCCCCAGAGATCACGGGCAGATGCTTTGGTATTCGTTGGGGACGCGATGGAAGAGGATATTGATGCATTGTGCAATCAGGCGGGCCAATTGGGTTTGCTGGGTGTGCCTTGCTTCATGTTCCAGGATGGCCATGATCCGCTGACCGAGCAGGCCTTTCGGGAAATTGCTCGATTGTCCAAAGGGGCCTATATCCGCTTTGGCTCCGGTTCTGCTGCACGACTGGCTGAATTGTTGCGAGCGGTGGCGAGTTTTGTCTCAGGGGGGACAGCCGCTCTGGAAAGCAACTCGAGCCGGGAAGCGCGATTGCTGCTGGAACAGATGAAATGAGCACACTAGTCATTCTGATTGGCCTGGCGGTCATTGTCCTGGTTCTGTTCTTGAGCCTGAATGCCGCAACGCTTGCGCGCTGGATCACGTTGTTTATTCCCGTTTTGCTCATCGGGTCAGGGATTTTGCTAATCGTGTTGAAACAGGGAGGACTTGGCTCCCTGTTGCTTCTAGCTGGTATAACGTTGCTGCGCCGGTTTCGCGGTGTTGGGCAATTAGGCCGCGCCCAATCATCCCAAAATCAAAAATCCAGCGTACGTTCAGCAGGCTTGGAAATGGAGCTGGACCATGAAACCGGAGCGATGAACGGAATAGTTCTGGTAGGCCGTTTTGAGGGCAGGGAACTCGATACGATGGAACGTGACGAACTGCTGGAACTGCGGGCTGAAATTGCCGATGATGGCGAATCCCTCGCCTTGTTAGATGCGTATCTTGATCGCAGATTGACCGGATGGCGTGAAGACGCTCATGCGGATGCCGACGCGGGGCAGAGAACTGCGCCGAGCTCTGGCCCCATGAGCAAAAAGGAGGCCTATGAGGTGCTGGGGCTTTCTGCTGGCGCCAGCGTCGAGGAAATCCGGAAGGCCCATAGACGGCTTATGAAGACCGCCCATCCTGACAGCGGAGGATCGACTTTTCTTGCTGCCAAGATCAATGAAGCTAAGGATGTTCTTCTGAGTGGACATTCCTGATTTCCTTAAACGCGATACAATTAGGAATTGCGGACTTTGGTGATTTAGTTGGCTTCAGCCATTTAAGGCCAGGCACGAGAACCTTTGTTTTTTCAATACCTTGCAGGCACGACGTGCGGATGCTTTGGAAGAGAAGCCAACAAAGCGACCACGATAGAGTCTTGTTCCGTTTTTCACGACCACTTCTGTGTAGGGAGAGGCAGAGGCCAGCAGTCTTTTGTTCCTTGATTTGGCCTTTTTCAGCATGTCCAGCGCCTTGGAACGATCATCCGATGCCGTGATCTGAATCTGCCAGCCTTTGGGCGCAACTTGCGGCGTCGGGGCCAGGGGCTGCCCGTACTTTACCTGCGCCTTTTGTGCGTTCAGCTGTTTTGTCAAAGAACGTCGCAGCTGAGGTGTCGGAGTGGTCGAAATCGGCATTGCCTTGATGTTTTTGGCAACTTTGGTGACGGGCAGGGGATTGGTCTTTTTGATATTGACCTTTCCGCGTTGGTCGCGAGATGATTTAAACGGAGGTACGAGCTTCTTGGCCGCACCACGTGACGCCTTGGGCAGATAGGTGCGGATCAGTTTTTCCATGTGGGCGTTGCGCGACCTGCCTGTTCGGCCACCCATGACGACGGCTACGATGCGTCGACCATTTGTTGATACAGAGGACACGAGGTTGAACCCAGAGGCCCTTGTGTAACCGGTCTTGATACCATCCACACCACGCACCTTGCCGAGCAGACGGTTATGATTGCGATAGTTGCGCTTGCCATATTTGAACGAGCGGGTCTGGAAATACTTGTAACGCTTCGGAAAATGCTCACGTAGGGCCAGGCCGAGCTTGGCCATGTCGGAGGCCGTGGTAATTTGCCCCTTGGCCGTCAGACCATTGGCATTCTTAAATGTGGTATTCTTCATACCCAACTGACGTGCCTTGAGGGTCATACGCTTTGCAAATTTCGCTTCTGATCCGTCCAGTTGGTCACCAATGGCGGTGGCAACATCATTTGCTGACTTGGTCACAAGGGCATAGATCGCCTGTTCCATACTTATCGATTTGCCTGCCTTGATACCAAGCTTGGAAGGCTCGCGCCGCGCCCCGGCCTTACTCATGACCAGGCGGCTGTTGAGCTTGATGCGCCCGGACTTCAGGTCTTCAAAAATCAGGTAAAGGGTCATCATCTTGGTGAGAGATGCCGGATACCTGCGCGAATTAGCGTAGCGTGAAAATAAGACCTTGCCGGTCTTGGCATCTATCACGTAGGCCGCGTAGCGCGGATTTGGTTTTGAATTTTTTGTTACCTTGCGTTTCTTCGCGGCTTCAGCTTCCGTTGAGTGACTGACCTGCAGCCCGGTTGCTACCAGCAAAGATAGAAGAAAACATGCAATTGCCCAGACAGAGGGGGCGCGAGTCGATCCGATTGCGGTACGCACGACTAATCCTTGATACTACTTCGGCGAATACGCGCCGATGAAAACAAACACCACAGCCTGACTGCACCAATGCACAACAAGGCTGTCGTAAAAGCTAGGCTGACATGGTTTCTAAAGTTTTAATCAAATGCCGAAAATTTACCTTAACGAATGGTAGGTGCGAAATGTCGCGCCCAAAGTCTGTGGGAGATCTGGTTCAAGCTGTAAGAATTGAAGTAGAATTAGCGGTTCAACAGTTGAGTTCGTTGGCGATCAGGGCTTAAATTCGAACCGGGAGCACCTATATGCGTCTGGTCATCCGGATTGTCCCCAATCTTTGTGACGACTACTGAGACGTGGGATCATTGGATCAATGCTTGAAAAACTGACTTTGATCGACAATTCAAACGCCACAATCACGGCTACTCGCGTTCAAAGGGGCGGCCAGGGCAATGCAGACGGCGGCGACGGTGGCGATGGCGGTGGTGACAGCGGCGGCAACAATGACACCAATGTCATTGTCAAAACCAAGCCCAAGGTCAAAAAGCCAAGCCTTTATCGTGTCTTGTTGTTGAATGATGATTTCACACCAATGGAATTCGTGGTGGAGGTTCTTGCCCGCTTCTTCCAGATGGATTTGGAGTCAGCTACGCAAGTCATGCTGCATGTTCACCAGAACGGCGTGGGTGAGTGCGGTGTGTATACTTACGAGGTTGCGGAAACAAAAGTGACGCAGGTTATGGATCATGCGCGCAAAAACCAGCATCCTCTGCAATGTGTAATGGAGAAAAAGTGAGTCGGATGAGGTTGTGAAACACATTTGAAGCCCCATGTGGAACTGACAGGAAACAAGGACAAAGAATTTGCCAAGCTTTACAGACAGTCTTGAACGGGCGTTTCACAGAGCGCTGATACTGGCCTCCGAGCGCAGTCAGGAATATGCTACACTTGAGCATCTCTTGCTTGCGCTTGTTGAGGATGAGGATGCTTTGTCGGTGCTGCGTGCCTGCAATGTCAGCACCCAGAAGCTCAGTGACAATCTGTTGGACTATATCGATTCAGAACTGGCCAATCTGGTCAATGACGAAGTGCCGGAGTCCAAACCGACCGCTGGTTTCCAGCGTGTGATTCAGCGCGCCGTCATTCACGTTCAGTCTTCAGGACGCGAAGAAGTTACCGGCGCAAATGTTCTTGTGGCGATATTTGCAGAACGTGAAAGCCACGCGGCCTATTTTCTGCAAGAGCAGGATATGACCCGCTATGACGCGGTCAATTATATCTCCCATGGCATTGCAAAACGCCCGGGTGCCTCCGAGCAAAGGCCAGTCGAGGGTGTCGATTCTGATATCGGTGCCGAAGAGGGAGCCGATGGTGGGTCAAAAAAAGGCGAAGCTCTTGCCGCCTACTGCGTCAACCTCAATCAAAAAGCGATCGACGGTAAGGTCGATCCGCTGATCGGAAGGGTGGAAGAAGTCAACCGCACGATTCAGGTCCTGTGCCGCAGGTCGAAAAACAATCCGCTTTATGTGGGTGATCCAGGTGTTGGGAAAACTGCCATCGCCGAAGGATTGGCCAAACGCATTGTCGACAAGGATGTGCCGGAGGTTCTGCTTGACGCAACAATTTACTCGCTCGACATGGGAACTTTGTTAGCGGGCACCCGCTATCGTGGAGACTTTGAAGAGCGCCTCAAACAGGTGGTCAAGGAGATCGAGGAAACTCCCGGTGCCATCATGTTCATTGATGAGATCCACACGGTTATTGGCGCCGGTGCCACTTCGGGCGGTGCCATGGATGCTTCCAATCTTCTCAAGCCGGCGCTGGCAGGCGGGGCAATCCGTTGTATTGGGTCCACGACCTACAAGGAATACCGCCAGTTCTTTGAAAAGGACCGTGCACTTGTGCGTCGATTCCAAAAGATCGATGTCAACGAGCCAAGCGTTGCCGATGCAATCGAGATCATGAAAGGGCTGAAGCCCTATTTTGAAGAATTCCATAAAGTGAAATACTCAAATGATGCAATCATTTCAGCAGTAGAGCTCTCCTCGCGTTACATTAATGACCGCAAGCTCCCGGACAAGGCCATAGACGTGGTTGACGAAACGGGTGCCAGCCTGATGCTTCAGCCTGCAGAAAAGCGCAAGAAGACAATCAGCGTAGCCGATATTGAAACCACCATTGCCACAATGGCCCGTATTCCCCCCAAGTCCGTTTCGAAAGACGATGCGGAGGTGCTGAAAAATCTTTCCGAGCAACTCAAGCGCATGGTCTATGGTCAGGACAAGGCAATCGAAGCCCTTTCGTCAGCGATCAAGCTGGCGCGCGCGGGTCTGCGTGAACCTGAAAAGCCAATCGGTTCCTATCTCTTCTCAGGGCCAACCGGAGTAGGCAAGACTGAAGTTGTAAAGCAACTGGCGGACGCGCTTGGTGTTGAGCTGCTGCGTTTTGACATGTCGGAATATATGGAGCGTCATACTGTGTCGCGCCTTATAGGGGCGCCTCCGGGATATGTCGGTTTCGATCAGGGTGGCATGCTCACGGATGGCGTGGACCAGCATCCTCATTGTGTGCTTTTGCTCGACGAGATTGAAAAAGCCCATCCTGACTTGTTCAACATCCTGTTGCAGGTCATGGATAACGGCTCGTTGACTGATCACAATGGCAAGAAAGTGGATTTCCGCAACGTCATCATTGTCATGACAACTAATGCAGGGGCTGCGGAAGCGGCCAAATCCGCTATTGGCTTTGGTTCGTCAAAGCGTACCGGTGATGATATGGAGGCCATCAACCGCCTTTTTGCCCCGGAATTCCGCAATCGTCTGGATGCCATTATTCCGTTCGACGGTTTGAAATCCGCCGTTGTTCACCAGGTTGTACAGAAGTTCATCATGCAGCTTGAAGCCCAACTCTCTGAGCGGGGTGTTACCTTTGATCTTACGCCGAAGGCTGTCGAGTGGATCGCCAAAAAAGGTTATGATGACAGAATGGGTGCGCGGCCGCTGGGGCGTGTTATTCAGGAATATGTCAAAAAGCCACTGGCCGACGAAGTCCTGTTCGGCAAGCTTAAGCGCGGCGGCACCGTCAAGGTGAGCGTGGATGCAAAGGACAAGGAAAAAGGTCTTGTGCTGGAAGCCTTACCGGACAAGCCGGTAAAGCCGAAAAAGGAGACTGTTCCGCGCAAGAAAGCAGCTGCCAAGAAACCGGCTGCTAAAAAGGTGTCGGCAAAAAAACCAGTGGCCAAGACCAAACGGACACCCAAGTCGCCGCCTCGAAAAGGCGGAGCGACGGTGCCAAAAGTTCCGTTGAAAAGTTAGAGCAGAGCAGGAGGGCGGTTTATTCCGCCCTTTTTGTTTCCCATCGCCTGCTGTTGCGCAGAGTCACGAAACGTGATCAGCGGCCACGCTATGACCTCAATTTGGCCATTGGGATGCCGGTATTGCCCCCCAGATTCTCCCCGTACCGAATGAAAACAGATACGGGATGACTCACATGGACCATATTATACAATTGAAAAAAATACGCGCTGACGCCATTGCCCGTCTGCGCAACAGCCCAGACTTCAAACTGGCTGGAAAGCTTGGCCAGTTGATCGTCGAATTGGGGGACACAATCGAAGACAAAGTGGTCTTCGATGACCCTGCTATTGCCACTGAACTTAAGGACGTGAAGGCAACTATCGCTCAGTCCCCACGTCCCTTGACCACCGCATTTCCGCCCAAAGGTTTGAAATCAGAACCATCCACCGAAGATACAGAAAAGACTGAACTGAAAGCTGGTGAAGACATGATTGAAGAACTGGTCGCCGAGATCGAAAACGATGCAGCGGAACTGGATGCTGTGGCGTCGAAAAGTGATGAAAAGGCCGACGCCTCCAGCATCAGTTCGTTTTTCAAATCATCTGTCAAAGAAGATCGCCACACAAACGGTGCGGCCCACTAAGCCTGAATCAGGACAAATTGCCCAAACTATCAACGCCCCGACATTTGCAAGAATGCGGGGCGTCTTTTTGTTCAACTCGCCAGCAAGATCAGCAAAATGGCGCACACAATAAGCGCAATGGCGATCAGTTCAATGCGCGTAATTTTCTCCTTGAAAAAGAGAATGCTGGCTCCGATTGTGAACAATAATTCTACCTGACCAAGTGCCCGCACATAGGCCGCATTCTGCAATGTGAAAGCCGTAAACCAGCAAACAGAGCAGGCCATGCCTACAAAACCGATTGGAAGGGCATTGCGCCATTCAATCAAAACTTTCTTCAACTGGTCCCGGTCAAAGAACACAAACCACGCCCCCATTATCAGGGTTTGCATGATCAAAGACACTGACAGGGTGTAGGACGCGGCGACCACGAAATTACCATGGTCGAGACTCAGCGCAGCTCCCCTGAAGAAAACGACCGACGCGCCCAGCAATGCGGCGCTAAGCAGGCCGATAAGTGTCACTTTCTCACCAATGCCACGTGCCAAGCCACCCAAGGTCATTTTGCTTTCCTGCAAAGACAGCAATATTGTTCCGACAGCGCCGATGGTTATGGCCAGAGCTGCAAGTGGACTAACCACATCTCCGAGCAGAATCGCTCCCAGAATGGCGATCAACACCACTTCCAGTTTTGAAAATGTTGTTCCGACAGCGAAGCTGCGGAACGAAAACATCCACAACAACACAACTGTAAACAGAATCTGGGAAAGTCCGCCCAAGGCGCAATAAACAAGGAATGTAACATTGGCCAGCGGCAGGTCATAGCCGCCCGGACCTGCCAACGCCCATGAATAGAGCAGGGCAAAGGGCCAAGCGTAAAAAAAACGGACATAGGCCGCCCCCGTATTTGAAAGGCGCCCCTTGATATTCTTCTGCAGCGCTGAACGCAGGTTCTGCAGAAAGGCAGCGGCGATAGTAACAGGGATCCACAAAGCAAACATATGCCTACCTGTTCCCATTTGAGCGATCGGTCAAGCGCTGGTGCATCGAACAAAATTTTGGCGCTGGACTTAAATGGCTGGCAGTTGCACACAGAGAGAGGGACACTAATCAGGTTTTTGCAATCCCATGCCTCAACAGGATCAACCAGATTCGTCGCCGGTTTACGACTGGTCGTGGTTTGCAAAAGGTCTCGCCCAACTGTTTTCCTTGCCCGCCCTGATCCTGGTTTCCGCTTTTATTGGTTTTGGTGGTCTGGCTCGTGAAGCCGGCATCTCTCTTTGGCAACTGGTTTTTATGGTGCCGACCATCTGGGCCTTACCATCCCACCTCATACTGGTTGCTGGTATCGCAGCAGGCGTGCCGATGCTGGCGATTGTCCCTGCGGTCGCACTGGCCGCCATTCGCATGATGCCCATGACCATGGTTCTTATTCCAGAGATTCGCATGCCACGGTCAAAAACCTGGCATTTGTTGGCCGTCTCAAACATGATCGCTATTTCGGCCTGGATGCACACTCTGCAAAAGGCTCCTGAAATCCCAAGGGCTGGGCGGTTGCCCTTTTTTGCGGGCTTTGCGGGCATCTTGATGGTGACAACGTCGGTCGCGGCCGCATTGGTACATCAACTGGCCGCCTCTTTTCCTGTCTATGTAATGGCGGCACTGTATTTTTTGACACCCATCTACTTTGCAACATCAAGCTGGAATACGTCGCGCGTGGTAGCGGAGCGATTGGCACTCATATTGGGGTTCTGCCTTGGACCGCTGTTTTTCATCGTTTTGCCTCAGGCCAATATTCTGTTTGCAGGTCTGGTAGGAGGATTTGCCGCCTTTGGGTTTCATAAATACGTCAGATGGAAGCGGGCTTCGTGATGTATTTTGATTCCTTTGACAGCATCTGGTGGCCCTTTGCTTTCATCCTGCTGGCCGGCGCATTGCCAACTGCAGTTTGGCGATGGATCGGCGTTTTGCTGGTCGGCAATCTTGACGAGTCGTCGCAATGGTTGGTTTTGGTGCGTTGTGTGGCCACGGCACTGGTCGCTGCGGTCATAGCCCAATTGATTTTCGAACCCAGGGGTGCGTTGGCCACATTTCCCTTCGTCTTGCGGGTTGGTGCAGCGCTGTTCGGATTTGTCAGTTTTCTAATTTTTGGCCGCCGTCTGTTTGTTGGTATCCTGTCGGCTGAGTTGCTGTTGTTGGGCGGCTATGCCTTGCTTTAAGAGGTTAGCGCACCTCTAATCTTGTCAGCATTGAATTTGAGAGATTCCGGACTGGCCATTTTTTCTGCCGGTGGGCCCAAACGGATTCCGTCAAACCTTGGAATGACATGCACGTGAAGGTGGAAAACCACCTGACCGCCAGCGGATTCATTGAATTGCTGGATGGTCACACCATCTGCGCCAAAGGCCTCCAACACGGTTCGCGCCATCAACTGTGTTGTACTGGCGACAGCAGCCAGCGAGCCCGCTTCGATGTCGAGAATGTTTCTGGCTGCAGCTTTTGGCAGAACAAGGCAATGCCCGTCTCCCCTCGGCATAATGTCCATGATCACCAGCGTGTCGTCGTCCTCATAGACTTTCTCGCAGGGCAATTCTCCACGCATGATCTTGGCAAAAATGTTTTGATCATCATAGGCTGTCATCTTGGTTCCCCTTTTTAAACGGTCCGTGGCGGGTGATTGCCTCGTTTTCCCTTACTACAGCATCACGTTCGTGTTCCAGATAGTCTTCCACCGCGCGACGGAAATCCGGGTGAGTGATATAATGGGCGGAGTAGGTGATTTGCGGCATATATCCCCTGGCCAATTTGTGTCCGCCCTGTGCTCCTGCCTCGACTCGCTGGAGCTTATGTTCAATGGCGAAGTCAATTGCCTGATAGTAACAGACTTCAAAATGTAAAAACGGATGATCTTCAACACAGCCCCAATGGCGACCGAACAAGGTGTGAGATCCGATGAAATTGATCGCGCCAGCGACGTATCGGCCATCACGCCGGGCCATGATCAACACTATATCGTCAGCCATGGTCTCTCCAATCAGCGAATAAAATTTGCGTGTCAGATAGGGGCGCCCCCATTTGCGTGACCCGGTATCCATGTAAAAGCTGTAAAATATGTCCCAAATGTCTTCGGTCAGTTGATCACCGGTCAGCCATTCGATGGATATTCCGTTGCCGGACAATGCAGCTTGACGCTCCTTTCGAATATTTTTGCGTTTGCGCGACGACAGTGCCGCAAGAAAATCATCAAAACTCTCATAACCATCATTGAGCCAGTGAAACTGCTGGTCATTGCGGCGCAGAAACCCGTTTTCGCCAAGCAGGGTCCATTCTGCTTCTTGCATGAATGTGATGTGGGCAGAGGATACGTCCAATTGTTCGCAAACCCGCTGTAGGCCTCCGGCGAGCATCAGCCGGCGTCGGTCGGCCTGTGACCCATTGCCAACGAGCAAACGCCGCCCGGACGCCGGGGTAAAAGGGACCGTCGCTTGCAGTTTGGGATAATAGGATCCGCCGGCCCGTTCAAAAGCATCCGCCCAGCCATGGTCGAAGACATATTCGCCCTGGCTGTGATTCTTCAGGTAGCAGGGAACGATTCCAATGACTGCATCATTTTGCTCCATGATCAGATGCTGCGGTAACCAGCCCGTGTGTCGATCTGCTGATCCACTATTTTCCAGTGAATTGTAAAAATCGTGTGACAAGAAAGGGTTGTAGTCAAAATCATATGTGGAATCTGAGATTGGGTTTGCCAGAGAATTCCAGGCATTGGCTTCAATTTCACCAGCCGCGCCAATCACTTTGATTGTTATGGCGTCACCGTCAGCCACTTTGTTCCACCCTTGGGTCAAAACCTTCAAATGTCATTTGGTCGGCATGCTGTTCGCTCAGTTTTCGCGTATGGTCATCCCGCACAGTCCAGCTGATGATTGGGATGCCAAGTGCACGCATGTCATGCACGAAACGGCAGTCAATTTCGCGCACCTCGTACGAAACGAAATGCAGATCAAATTTCTCCATCGCCTGGTGGTGTATCTCGTAGTATGTCTCATCGCCTTCTGCGGTTAGGCCCCGCGGTATATTGGGCAAAAGGTTGCGAAACTGGCTGCAAATTTCGTGGTTGAACGACATGACAGCAACCTGGCCTTCGTAGGGCATCAGCGCCTCGGCAACACCTTGAACCAGAGCTGAATTATCGCCATCGATTCCCTTGAGTTCCAATACCACTGGCACTTTGTCGGCCACTAAAGCCAGATGGCTGGACAGTTTGGCTATGCAATCGCCTGTTTCGGCCAGCTGGAAGTTTGACAGGTCCTTGGGCGAGAAGTCCCTAACCTTGCCGTCAATTCCGGTCATCCGACCGAGCAAGGGATCATGGAATACGACCGGTTCGCCCGTGGACGATATTTGTAAATCGCATTCGATTCCAAATCCGGCGTCAATCGCGGCCTGAAACGCGGAGAGGGAGTTTTCAGCTCTGCCAGACTTGATGTCGTGATATCCGCGATGTGCGAGCGGGCGACTGGTCAGCCAACGCGGAGCCGGGATGAGTTTGCTCATTGGGGTCTATTGGAACTCGATCATGGCATCAATTTCAACGGCAACACCCAATGGCAGGGATGACATGCCAACCGCCGCGCGTGCATGTTTACCCGCATTACCGAGCACCTCTACGAGAAAATCAGACGCTCCATTTATTACAGCCGGATGTTCCGTAAAATCCGGAGTAGAGTTCACAAACCCTTGAATCTTCAACACTTGTGTAATCCGGTCCAGATCTCCCAGCGCCGCCTTGGCCTGCGCAAGGATATTGATGGCACAAAGCCGTGCTGCGGCCTGGCCAGTTTCCACATCGGTGTCCTGCCCCAGTTTTCCCACGAATTCCAGACCATTGGGGCCGAACGTCACCTGACCCGAAATGACCAGCAGATTGCCGGATATTGTGTAGGGGACATAGTTGGCTGCAGGGGCGGGGGCCTGCGGCAACTCCACTCCGGCGTCAATGAGGCGTTTTTCGACTTTTCCTGTCATGATAATGTCCCTATGACTTCCAGATGATCCACTATCTGGTAGCGTGTTTGCGGTAAAGGTGAAAGAGTGCGACAAGGCTATTGCCCAAATCCAGGACAAAGAATTTTGATGAATAAACTGATTGTTGCATTGCTGGTGGCAGGATGTTCCAGTCTTTTGCCTAAGACAGTCGAGGCTGCCGGTATAGATGGTCTTTTGCCGCACAGGGCGATCTATGATCTTTCGATGATCGATTCCAGTGACCGGTCCGGTATTACAGGCATGAAGGGCCGAATTGTCTATGAGATGACCGGTTCCAAATGTGAGGGGTTTGCTGTGCGCTTTCGGTTTCTCACACAGGTGCAGACAGCGCGCAAAAACTTCACCAATGATCAACGTACTACCAGTTTTGAAAGTGCTGACGGTAAGAGTTTCTCCTTCGTCAATCAATCCTACCTGAATGGACAGCTGGAGCGCGAGTTGCGCGGACAGGCGGAGCTGGAAGGTGGACTGACAAAAGTGGTAATCACAAAGCCCGAAGAGTCCAGCTTTGAGCTGGGGGCAGCCCTTTTCATGACACAGCATGTCGCCAGGTTGATTGAGGCGGCGCAGCAGGGACAAACCATCGTCACGGCCAAAGTATATGACGGATCAGATGATGGAGATGAATTGGTAGATACTACGGCGATAATCGGCCGTGAGCGCGGTGAATCTAAGCAAATTGGGGGTGAACCGGAGGAGGTATCCAGCCAGTTCAGCGGCAACCCTGCCTGGCCGGTTTCCGTAAGTTATTTTTCTACCGCTGCCAGCGAGTCGCAGGGCGAGAGGCTACCCATTTATCAGGTTTCCTTCCTCATGCATGAAAACGGAATTTCGCGAGACCTGAAAATGCAATATGAGGACTATGCACTGAAGGGTGATCTGAAAGAAATTCAGTTTCTGAAGGCTGAGGCCTGCAACTGATCAGTCTTTAGTGTTGGATTGCGTTGGTCTAGTGCGGAAAGTAAGGCCGAGTTCAACGGAATCCTTGCCATACTTCTCGCGCACCTTGTCCATGGCTTTTTCAGCCGCCGCCCGTTTGGTGGCGCCTATATCCACGAGATCGCCGGGGTCAGCAGTTTCATCCGATTGCAAATCGCTGACCCCAATGCCCAACAGACGAAACCGGGTTCCGTCAATCTCCCGTTCCAGCATTGTGCGGCCTACATGAAACATACGATCTGCCAACTGAGTTGGGTCAGGTAGAGTAGTATTGCGGCTGCGGCTTTTAAAATCTTCTGTTTTCAATTTTAAAACAACAGTTTGCCCTGCAATATGTTTTTCTTTCAATCGCGCGGCCACCCGCTCACACTGCCGCCGGAGCACAGGAACAAGTTGATCAGATGAAGCCATGTCGGTGTTGAATGTTGTTTCAGAACTGACGCTCTTTGCTGCGTTGCGCGATTCAACTCGTCGAAAATCTTCTCCACGCGCAAGCCGCGAGAGGTGCAGTCCCATGGAGCCATAGCGCTTGATGAGGTCACTTTCATCGGATTTTTGAAGGTCGGCGATCAGGTGAATATTGTTGGCCTGCAAGCGCGCCTGCGTGACCTTGCCCACACCCCAGATCAGGGAAACCGGTTGTTTCGACAAAAAATCATAAGCTTCTGCAGCACCGATTACAGAAAATCCTCGGGGCTTGTCGAAATCCGATGCCACCTTGGCCAGAAATTTGTTTGGAGCAAGGCCAACTGAAATCGAAATGCCAACTTCCGATTCAACATGTTTGGCGAACTTTGCAAGCGTGACTGCAGCGCTGTTGCCATGTAGCTTTTCAGTTCCAGTCAGGTCGAGGAATGCTTCGTCAATGGACAGCGGTTCGACCGATGGGGTGAGCGCTTTCATCATCTCACGCACCTGTTTGCCAACCTTTGAATAGACTTCCATTCGTGGCTTTACCACAACTGCATCGGGACAGGCCTTGAGCGCTTTGAACATGGGCATGGCTGAGTGGACGCCATTAATTCGCGCAATATAACAACAGGTTGAGACCACACCACGGCGACCGCCGCCGACAATGACCGGCTTGTTCAACAGTTCCGGATTGTCGCGTTTTTCTACCGATGCGTAGAAGGAATCACAGTCGATATGGGCAAGGGAGAGGTCAAATAATTCAACGTGACGAATAACGCGCGGACTGCCGCAGGCTTCACACCTGCGAATTGGCTTTGTTTGTGACTTCAGGCAGTCACGGCAGAATCCAAGGCGACCTTCCATGGCAAAACAATAGCATGTTCATCTTGTGTTCTCCACGAGAACGGTATGAATATTTTCCCGTGTGTGGACCCAGTCTCCAGATGAAAACCGCACGCCTTCCACCGACCCCGCCAATTCACGGAAAGCTTCGTTGGCCATGAAATGGAAGAGATGAACATCTTTGAAACTGTCTCTGACCTGTTCAAGGTTTTTTGGAGTGTCGTCAATAAACCCAACGGGCAGGGGGCAGTGACGTTTGATATGTTTGATCGCGGGAACCTTGGATCGTGAATTGGTTATGAGTGGAAAATCGAGCCCATGACTGGACAAATGCCGGCGCCTTTTGTCGCGGAATTCATGGGGCATGTTTGTCAGAAACACGATATCCACGGCTTCAGACAGAACGTTGAGGTTATCTACAACACCATCGACCAATGACTGCCTGCGATCCTGTTCGTCGAATAATTGGCTTAAAGCTGCCCAAACTTCTTCCTGAGTCGCTTCTTTCCCGGTTTCTTGGTGATAGACGTTTCCGGTCAGTCGAAATGAATGGCTCTTGAGTAAGAAGCCTTGCTCCCTAAGGACTTGTTCAAACGGATCAACAAGATGCAGCACGACTTCATCGACATCGCACACTAAAACCGGGCGGGAATGGGTCCACGACCGATGGTCGCCATCATAACCCATTTCCAGCAATTGGGCGCTGGTGTTGTCATCTGGCTCAAGGTGTATCATTCAAACGGGCCTTGGTCTTGAGGAGCAAGAGTATGACGTGCCGCCAAAATGGCATCCGGTGGCAGTCCGTCGCTATCAGTCCAGGCCAATAGGTCGGGCTGATGGGCAAGGAAAAAGTCCAAAACACCGACCAAAAAACCCGGTTGGGATGCAGCTTCACGCATATCATTGGGCAATATTCCGGTAATTCCAGAAAACCGCATGAGCAGATCGTCATCTGCAGCCAGACGCGCGAGCCCGGCAATGGCGATTTGTTCTGCACTGGCTTTGTCTGTTGGCAGCATGTTCACCTGTCTTAAAGGAAGTCCGTGCTATGGGAGATGAGAAGAATCGCAAAATTGATTCACCCTGCTATGCCATGGCGGATCGAATTTGTCTTCATAGGGTTTAATGGCGGGAGCGTCGATGACCAAACGTGTCATGATTGTTGAGGACAATGAATTGAACATGAAACTGTTCAATGACCTCCTCGAAGCACAGAGTTATCAAACCATCCAGACCAGTAATGGGCTGGAGGCTCTTGATCTTGCGCGTGAACATCGGCCCGACTTGATTTTGATGGATATTCAACTCCCGGAGGTTTCCGGGCTTGAGGTAACCAAGTGGTTGAAAGAAGACGATGAATTGGCGCGTATACCGGTAATTGCTGTTACCGCATTCGCGATGAAGGGAGATGAGGAACGCATCAGGCAGGGGGGCTGTGAGGCTTATATTTCAAAGCCCATCTCGGTCATGCGTTTTCTTGAGACGGTCAAATCCTATCTTGGCAACTGATGGACTGATCGTTTGGCCGTCTCATGACGGTCTTTGGTAGGAATGGAGTAAAGCGTGTGACCGCTCGAGTATTAGTCGTCGATGACATCATCGCCAATGTGAAGCTGCTGCAGGCGCGCCTGATGGCTGAGTATTTTGAGGTGATCACAGCCTCAAACGGCCCCGAAGCCATTGAAAAATGCCAGGCTGGCCAGTGCGACATTGTGCTGCTGGATGTCATGATGCCTGGAATGGATGGTTATGAAGTTTGTAGCCGCCTGAAAAAAGACCCACGCACTGCTCATTTGCCCGTCATAATGGTTACAGCGCTTGATCAACCGTCTGACAGGTTGCAGGGGTTGGAAGCAGGCGCCGATGATTTTCTGACCAAACCAATCAACGATATTGCGCTGACAACGAGGGTTAAGAGCTTGGCACGCCTGAAAATGGTCACCGATGAATTGCAATTGAGAGTGTCAACAGGCCGCGAATTCGGACTTGACGAAACCATGACTGATCAAGTCGACCCGCTTAATGGTCGAAATGGCAAGCTTTTGATCGTTGATGACAGGGCGTCATCATACGATGTCATGATCAAGGCGCTTGGCAAGGAACACGAGGTATCGGTCATAACCAACCCTCAGGAAGCTCTCTTCAAAGCTGCTGATGAGAAATTTGATTTGGTGATCGTGTCATTGGCGATAGAAAACTTCGACGCATTGCGATTGTGTTCCCAAATGCGTTCCATTGATCGCACACGCATGATCCCGATGCTGTTGGTCACACAGGAAGGGGATGACGCGGCACTTTTGCGTGGCATAGATCTTGGCGTCAACGACTACGTTTCCCGTCCGGTCGACCCCAATGAATTGATGGCTCGTGTACGTACACAAGTCAAACGCAAACGGCTCAATGATCAATTGCGCGAAAGTGTGCAACAGACCATGGAAATGGCGATCAAGGATTCACTGACCGGCCTCAACAATCGTCGCTATTTCGACCGGCATATGCAAAATCTCTTCAATAAGTCCAGCGTGAGCGGCAAGGCCTTGTCACTCGTTGTGCTGGATATTGATCATTTTAAGCAGGTCAATGATACATACGGTCATCAGGCAGGTGATGATGTGCTGAAGTGTTTCGCGGAAAGACTGCTCAAGAACATACGCGGCAAAGATCTGGCTTGCCGTTTTGGTGGTGAGGAATTTGTCATCGCCATGCCAGAGACCGATCAGGAGCTCGCATTCATCGTTGCCGACAGAATTCGGCGGGAAACTTCCGCTCATCCGATCATAGCTGCCAATGGCAGCATCCAGATCGCAATCACCGTCAGTGCCGGAATATCCACTTTGGTAGGAGCCCATGACAGTATTGAAGACATGATCAAACGGGCAGATGAAGCACTGTACATTGCCAAACATAATGGTCGAAATCAGGTTGTGAGCGATGCTCCAGACAGGGGAATGCCGGAAATTGCGACATCGCGCAATTAACCAATTAAACCCGTTTGTTTAGGTTAAGACTTTACTAACATTGACTAAATGGATCTGGCGCCTGTTGCGCTGGCCTGCAAGTTGTTTCAGTTTGAGGGTGGGGATGGGCTTGCCTTTCCCAAGACGCTCTCTGGGTCAACCCGGGCCCGCCGCATCACCTGGGTTCAGGGAGCCGGCCGGTCGACCACGAAACTGCCTCCTCGTATTTTCGTGTGTCGGCCGACCTCCCAAATCAGCATTCATCACATATGGAATCAAAAAAGCCGCCCCGAGAAGGAACGGCTTTGTTCATGGAATGGAGGTCAGATTTACTTGATCTTGCCTTCCTTGAATTCCACATGCTTCTTGGCGATGGGATCGTATTTCTTCATCGTTAGTTTTTCAGTCATTGTGCGAGAGTTCTTTTTGGTGACGTAATAGAACCCAGTATCAGCAGTCGAGTTCAGTTTCACCTTGATGGTGGTTGCCTTGGCCATGGTACGTTCCTTGAAATAGGGTAGAAAGGGTCTGCTTCAAAACCTCCTTCTTTGAAGCGTTTCCTAAGGGTTGTTTCGCAAAAGTCAAGCTAGATCAGGTCGCGGAGGAAGTTTTTGCCCTTCAAATGGTAAAATGGCAGATTCGTGGTTGGCTTGAGTTCCGGGTCATCTTTCAATCGTGCCTGCAGGTCTTTCAACACGGTGACTGTAATAACCGGCAGTTCGAGCTTCAAAGCGTCTTCAATGGCCAGCCAGTGTAAATCCTGCAATTCATCTGTGGGACGTTGCTCCAGTCTTTGTGCAATGTGATCGGCCTTGGTGACGAAGAACCAGGCGTCGAACCTGCGCGTGCGGCCTGGAGGTGTGATTGCCCTTGCAATGAGGCGCAGCGTCTGCAGAGAAGGAGTAACGCCCAGTTGGCTGAAAGCCTGCCAGTCCGGATGTCTGGCGGCAAAACCACCGCCATTTTCTCCCAAAAGAAGCCCGGCTTCTTCGTAGGTTTCGCGGATCGCAGCCAGGGCCAGTGCACGCGCACGGCGACGGCTTGGTCGGGCACGCAGATTGTCAAAGATTTTCTGCTCAACAACCGGATGCAGTTCATTGGCAACCGGTACAGACCCATCATATTTGTCTACACGTCCACCGGGAAAAACGAACAAGCCAGGCATGAATTTGTGGTTCTCATGCCGCCGTCCCATCAGGACTTTTGCGTCCGGCCCTTCACCGTCAAGAATGATTAGGGTTGAGGCATCTCTGGGCGGCATGTTGGGGCTGCGGCGGGAACCATCAAGAACAGCCGCTCGCTCCATTTCGTCCTTTGTCATTCCTGAACGCAGTAGACTAGTCATCAGTAGGCTTTCCGTCAAAACCAAACATGCGCAAAGCCCATTGCATGCCCACGACTCCACCCTTGACCGGCTGCATCAACGCCAGGGTCAGTGCCGTTGCCAAAGGTATCCAGATCATCAGGTGTGTATTCATTGAGAGTACGAAGTTGGCTTCCACCAGCAAGACCATCGTCACGACAATATGGCCAACAATCGAAATGGTAATGTAGGGCGGGAAGTCCTGCGCACGCTCATGGAAGAGTTCTTCACCACATTTGTTGCAAGTCGGAGAGACTTTCAGCCATTTGTGGAACAGATCGCCTTCACCACAATTGGGGCACTTGCACCTGACCCCCTTGAAAATCGCGTCCTTTACCGAGCGGCTGCGTTGCTTCGGCACGGAGTATTCAATAGTCATCTCTTTCTTCCCTTCGAACGGCGCCGACCAAATTTGTCGGAACCAGATGCGCGTCGTGGTCTTCCGGAAGGTGATCCGGGCCGTGACCGCTTGCTGCGGGGGAGACCAGGAGCTTCTCTGCCATCTGAAATCATGTCAAACCTCAGTGCTCCGGCCATTGGTGCAGCTTCGACAAGTTTGACCTCAACCTGATCACCCATTTGATAGGTAAGTCCGGAGTTTTCCGCAACCAGACGGTGCGACACTTCATCATAGATGTAGTAATCATCGTCAATTTTGGAAATGGGGACAAAGCCATCTGCACCCGTATCGTTCAAAGTTATGAACAGCCCGGCTCTGGTCACACCATTGATGCGACCGTGAAACTGGGCTCCGATCTTATCCGCCAGGTGACTTGCAATCAACCGGTCGATTGTCTGGCGTTCAGCCAGCATGGCGCGGCGTTCGCAATCCGAGATTTCTTGCGCAATGACATCGAGATTCTCTTCTTCCGGCAATGTGATGCCGCCGGCACCAAGATTGAGTGAACCGATCAGCGCCCGGTGAACAATCAGATCGGCGTAGCGTCTTATGGGCGACGTGAAATGAGCGTACTTCTTCAGGTTCAGTCCGAAATGTCCAATATTTGAAGGTGAATATTCCGCCTGGGACTGGGATCTCAGAATCACCGAATTGACCAGTTCCTTGCTGTCCATTTCTTCAACCTGCGCCAGAATTGCGTTGAAGGTGGAAGGCTTTACCTGTCCGCCTTTGGCCAACGGAATGGTCAGGGTTTTTAAAAATTCGCGCAGGCTCTCCAGCTTGGCTAGACTGGGCACATCGTGGATTCGATATATCAGGGGTTGGCGGCGCTTTTCGAGCGTCTCAGCCGCTGCAACATTCGCCTGAATCATGAATTCTTCGATCAGCTTGTGTGCTTCAAGGCGCGCCGGTACCGTGACCCGATCAACTGAGCCGTCTTCATTGAGAAGAATTTTGCGTTCCGGCATGTCGAGATCCAGCGGCTGTCTGTAGTTGCGACCGCGGTTGAGAACCTCATAAGCTTGCCAGAGAGGGCGCAACACAGGTTCAAGCCAGGGTTGTGCCCGCGGGGCAGAGTCGCCACCACCATCAATGGCAACTTGCGCCTCCAGATAGGAAAGACGTGCATGGCTGCGCATCATGATCCTGTGGAATGTGTGGCGCAATTTGCGCCCGTCGGCGGCAAAGGTCATGCGCACTGCAAGGGCAGGGCGATCTACATTCTCCTTCAAGGAACACAGATCATTGGAAATGCGTTCCGGCAACATGGGTACAACCCGGTCGGGGAAATAGACGGAATTGCCTCTCAGCAAGGCTTCCTTGTCGAGTGCAGATTTCGGGCGCACATACCAGGCAACGTCTGCTATTGCGACGGTGACCACCACGCCACCTTCATTGCTCGGTTCATCATCCGCCACTGCATGAACAGCATCGTCATGGTCTTTGGCATCTGCTGGATCGATTGTGATGAGCGGAAGATCACGCCAGTCTTCCCGTTTGACCATATCAGCCTGCCCGGCAGAGCGGGCCTCTTCCACCACCTGTTCCGGAAAGACCGTTGGAATATTGTGCTGATGTAGTGCGATAAGAGATATGGCTTTTTCGGAATTCATGTCTCCGATGATCTTTTCGACCTTGGCCTGTTTCAAACCGTGGGTGTTTCTTCCAACAATCGACACCTCAACCAGTTGACCAGCACTGGCCGATTCGAGGTTCTTTTCATGGATAACCAGTTCGTCCTGTTTGCGGTCCGTTGGTTCAATTCGCCCAATAAATCCATTTTGCGGTTCATCATAGGGGCGATAGACACCCAAAATTGTCCCGCGATTTCTATCCAAAACTTTCATCACCCGGCCTCGGGGGGAGCCTTTTCCCGGAGTGGTTATGCGCGCCAGAATGCGGTCGCCAACTCCGGCTGACGGCGCTTTCGATCTTGGATGGTTGACGATTGACACAACGGGATATTTTCCGTCTGTTTCCTCATCCCATTGCACCGGGCGAGCCAGCAGACCGCCTTCGCGGTCCCGCGTCGTGATATCGAGCACTGTCACAGATGGTAGCGTGCCGGGTTTGGCAAAACGTTTGCCCTGCTTTTTGATCAAGCCCTCGTCCTGAAGCTCTCCAAGCATTGCCTTAAGGGCAATGCGCTGTTGCCCCTTCAACCCAAAGGCCCGCGCCACTTCGCGTTTTCCGCTCTGATCGGGATTGTCGGTTATGAACCGCAATATTTCGTCGCGATCAGGAAACAGAGCACGCTTTCCCTTGTTCGGATTTGCCGATGGCCGTTTGGGCGATTTTGATCTGGCCAATGACATTCCTTTCTACCGGGTGTTTCCCCGTGGGCAGTTTGACCCTGGACCTTCGCTTGTTAGCTGGCCGCAGCCTTTTGGGTTGCTGCTTTCGCCGCCTTTGTCGTAGTCGCTTTCTTTTTTGCCGTGGTCTTTTTGGCGGCTGTCTTTTTCTTGGGAGCAGCTTTCTTGCGAGCGGGCTTCTTGCCGGTTTTTTCCGCCCGGTCGGCAATCAGTTGGACGGCCTGTTCCATAGTTACCGATTGTGGATCGAGGTCCTTGGGAAGCGTGGCGTTTATCTTACCATGGTTGACGTATGGCCCAAACCGTCCGTTTTTGACAGCTACCGGACCACCCAATTCCGGATGCTCTCCTATGTCTTTCAAATTGGCGGCCGCACGGCCCCGGCCACCTTTTTTGGCTGAATCGGCCAAAGCAGCCACGGCGCGGTTGATACCAACAGTAAAAACTTCATCGTCGGATTCCAGCCCACCAAACTTGCCATCGTGCTGCACAACCGGCCCGTAGCGAGCAAAACGTGCAGTGATGTCTTTACCGGTTTCGGGGTGGGGGCCGATGACCCGTGGCAGGTCCAGCAATTGCAGGGCTTTTTCGAAATCAACTTCCTGCGCGTTCCAGCTTTTGGGAATGGAAGCATTCTTGGCCTCCTTGCCGTCGCCGCGCTGAATGTAAGGCCCAAACCGGCCAACGAGAAATTTCACTTCTTCGCTGGTATTCGGGTCTACTCCCAGAACCTTAGGTCCATCATTTGCCAATTGTTCAGACTGTTCCAGTCCTTCTGCCCCCAACTGTCTTGTGAACTTGCAATCGGGGTAGTTGGAACAGCCGATAAAGGCACCAAACCGACCAACCTTGAGGCTGAGCTGGCCGGCGCCGCAAGTTGGGCACAGGCGCGGATCGCTACCGTCTTCTTTTGCCGGGAAGGCCAGAGGGCCAAGTTCCTCATTAAGTTTGTCAAGCACTTCAGT
Source organism: Rhizobiaceae bacterium (assembly GCA_051009515.1). GTDB lineage: Bacteria > Pseudomonadota > Alphaproteobacteria > Rhizobiales > Rhizobiaceae > Pseudahrensia. Next base: position 22,547 of record JBPCWM010000152.1, read on the forward strand.
AATGCGCAAATCCTTGGTTTCACCAATGGCAGCAGAAAACTCGGTCCAGAAGTCCCGCAAGACCTCCTTCCATTGCAGGTCACCAGCAGAAATACGATCAAGCTTGTCTTCAAGTGATGCCGTGAAATCATATTCCACGTAGCGGTTGAAGAAACTTTCAAGGAAGGAGGTTACCAACCGCCCCTTGGCCTGCGGTGTAAGCCGTCGCTGCTCAATGGTCACATATTCACGGTCGGCCAGTGTCTTCAGGGTTGACGCATAGGTTGACGGACGGCCAATCCCCAATTCTTCCATCTTTCTGATAAGCGAGGCTTCCGAATAGCGGGCAGGCGGCTCGGTAAAGTGTTGGGTGGCAGTTATGGCTTCGCGCGAAATTGCTTCACCTTCACTCAATGGGACAAGACGCTTGTCTTCTTCATCACCCTTTTTGCGTGTGTCCTGATAGACGGACAAAAAGCCATCAAACTTGATCACTGATCCATTGGCACGCATTGTTGCGACCTGACCATTGTGGGTGGCCAGCAGTTCTGCACTTGTGCGTTCAATTTTGGCAGATGCCATTTGACTGGCGATCGTACGTTTCCAGATCAACTCGTAAAGACGGCGCTGGTCGTCATCAAGCTTGGCAGCCACATCCTTGGGGTGGCGGGCAAGAGAGGTTGGACGTACAGCCTCATGGGCTTCCTGCGCGTTCTTGGCCTTGGACGAATAAAAGCGTGCTTTCTCCGGCAGATAGAGAGCGCCAAAGGATTCTGATATGGTTTTGCGCGTTTCTTCAATGGCTTCTGGTGCAATTTGTACACCGTCGGTCCGCATATAGGTAATCAGACCCACGGTCTCGCCACCCAAATCAATGCCTTCATAGAGTTTTTGTGCGACCTGCATGGTGCGGGACGCAGAAAAACCAAGTTTGGAAGATGCATCCTGCTGCAAAGTCGATGTGGTAAAAGGCGCATAGGGGTTGCGTGTTGTCGGCTTCGCCTCGACGCTTTGCACCTCGAAATCAGCCCGCATCAGCATGGACTTGATCGTGGTAGCCTGTTCTCCATTGGTGACGTCCAGGCGCTGAAGTTTCTTACCCTCAAAGCTTGTCAAACGGGCTTCAAAATCTGCCCCGCCAGAGTTTTTGAATTCGCCGGCAACGTTCCAGTATTCCTGTGGTTTGAAACGTTCAATCTCGTTTTCGCGCTCGCATACCAGGCGAAGCGCCACCGATTGCACACGACCAGCGGACCTTGCGCCGGGCAATTTACGCCACAGGACTGGAGACAGGTTAAACCCAACAAGATAGTCCAGTGCCCGCCGTGCCAGATAGGCGTGGACCAGAGGTTCGTCGATGTCGCGGGGATGCTCCATCGCCTCCAAAATTGATTTTTTTGTGATCGCGTTGAAGACCACGCGCTCAACTTTTTTGTCTTTCAGCGCTTTCTTGTCGCTGAGAACTTGCAGCACATGCCAGGAAATTGCTTCACCTTCGCGATCTGGGTCAGTCGCAAGGATGATGCTGTCTGATGCCTTGGCTGCCTTGGTGATGTCCGTCAGCCGTGGCTTGGACTTGCCGTCAACGGTCCAGGACATTGCAAAATCTTCATCCGGCAGGACTGATCCATCCTTGGGTGGCAAATCGCGCACATGGCCGTAGGAGGCCAGAACCTTGTAGTCAGCACCAAGGTACTTGTTGATGGTCTTGGCCTTGGCTGGCGATTCAACGATGACAAGTTTCATGTGGGATATGCAACATTTTCACAGGAGTACCGCGGCTGGACATAAGGTGCTTGGCTGCTAAACGCAAACATAGAATGTGGAAGCCCAAAAAAAAATCGAAACCAACTCTCAGTAGATGTGCACTAATAAGTTGCAATATATATTGATTGCAATCTAAATAAAAGGCTGTCAGAATTGGAACTTCGACGCCAAAGCATACAGCTATTGATAACAAGATATTGGGATTTTGGTCATAAGGGAGGCCATAGTGACGGAGAAATACGCATGACGGGCATGTCACGCGAGGGGCGCGCTGCGACAGCCTCATATATAGAAGACATTACCGCACAACTTGCAGTAATGAGTAAAAAGTCCGAATTTCATATTTTGACATATTTTCTGGAAATGGCCAGGCAAGAGGCTGCTGGTCTGAATCTGGCGCCTGGGACAAATGAGCGCAGGTCCGGGAAAAATGCACCCAAGGACAAGATTGACCCTGACGCGGAAGAACTTGCGCACCGGTTCATGAAATCAATGCGGAGCGACCGATAGCGCCAGTCCTGTTATGTTGGACGGGGCAGATTTGATCGCACCCGTATGTTGCGGGACGGCGGCAGGGTGGCAGCTAGCTTACCCGGTGGCAATTTCTTTCAAACAAGCGAGATGCTATTGCCGGAATGGCGCTCGATCTTGCCTGCAAGGTCCAGTTCCAGAATCACCATCTGGACTTTCCCAGCATCCAATCCGGTATACCTCATGATGTCGTCAACTGGAACAGGGGCGTGACTGAGGGCATTGAGAACACTGGAGCGTTCGCTGTCATCAGGTTGGGAGTCAATTTCACGATTACTCTGTTCGTCGAGCGTATATGTTTCTTGCAATGGGGAATCCACCATGGGTTCCAGAGCCTGAATAATGTCCCGGGCATGGGTAATCAACGATGCTCCCTGTTTAATGAGATGATTTGCGCCTTCACTGCGCGGGTCCAGGGGTGAGCCCGGTACTGCAAAGACGAGTCGGCCAATTTCGTTGGCCAGTCGGGCCGAAATCAGGGATCCGGAGCGTTTTGCTGCCTCGACCACGACCAGACCCAGACTCATTCCCGATACGATGCGATTGCGCCGGGGAAAGTCCTGCGCCCTGGGCTTCCATCCCAGCGGCATTTCAGAGATGAGAGCACCGCCATTATCAAGAATTGCGCGAGCAAGATCTCTATTCTGATGTGGATATATGTGATCCACACCTCCTGCGAATACGGCCACAGTTCCGTTTCTCAAGCCAGCCTGATGGGCTGCGGAATCGATGCCACGGGCCAGTCCTGAAACAATAACATAGCCAGCTTGGCCCAGATCACCCG
>JBPCWM010000153.1:0-17732 GCA_051009515.1 Rhizobiaceae bacterium
GTTCGGGTTTGCACCGTCCATTGATCATGATGTCCCGATTTTGAGTGAACTGGAGCGGTTGCACCAAATGGGCTTCCCCATTCTGGTCGGTACGTCTCGCAAGCGCTTCCTTGGTGCAATTACGGGCCGCGAGGCTCATGAGCGTGGTGCCGCTACAGCTGCCACAAGTGTCATTGCGAGACAGAAAGGGGCAGCATTGTTTCGTGTTCATGATATAGAGATGAACAAGGACGCCCTTGCGGTGACCGATGCCGTGCTGCAAGGGAGTTGATGCACCGTGAGCAACAAGACCCATACCTATGAGATTACGCTGAAAAACTGTGCTTTTTTTGCCCATCACGGCGTGTTTGAGGAGGAAACCAAGCTCGGGCAACGGTTTTTCGTCGATGCTACGCTTAAGGTCGAACCTGGTGGTGCTTTGGAGGAAGATCGTATCGCAGGCACGGTTCACTACGGTGAAGCGTTCGCGGTGATCGAAAAACTGGTCACCAAACGCAACCGCTACCTGATCGAAGCGCTGGCGCTGGATATTGCGCAGGGGCTTTGCGAAGCTTTCTCCGAAATCCAGCATGCAAAAGTGACAGTGCGCAAACCCAACGCACCTGTGCCAGGTATTCTGGATCATGTAGAAGTTACGGTGTGTCACCCGGAATGAGTAAGACCTCGCCTCGTGCCTGGCTTGGGCTGGGTGGAAATATTGGTGATGTGCAAAACGCACTGGTTGCAGCACTGCAAGGGTTGCAGCAAGATTCACAGGTGGAAATTGTGATGGTGTCGTCCATGTACAAAACCCCGCCCTGGGGTCTTGAAGATCAGCCCTGGTTTCTCAACTGCTGTGTGGAACTTGAAACGAACCTCACCCCCCATGGGCTGCTGGATCTTTGCAAGAAGGTGGAGCAGGACGGCAAGCGGGAACGAACGATTCGCTGGGGACCACGCACCATAGATATAGATATTATTGCCTTTGACGGGTTTGAAAGTTCAGATCCGCAATTGGAAATTCCCCATCCGCGCGCAACTGAGCGGGCCTTTGTCATGGTTCCACTGGCCGAAATCGCTCCCGAACTTGTCCTTAAAAACTGCACCGTTCGGGACTGGGCGGATGATCTTGATGGAGAGGAAATCGAACTGGACAAGCGACCAGAGGAGTGGTGGCTGCGTCCGCGGACAGATCAATCAGGCGAATAACTGGTCTTGCGGGCTTTGCCCCTGCGATTCAGGCTCAGGCCGATAAAGGGCGTCAGATCGCCATTCACATGCACCGCAATTGTTATATTCATCGAATTGTTGTTCTTCAGATTGGCGATCATGGTGCCGCGTAGCTTTTTGCGCTTAATGCCAAGTACAAGCTTTTGCCCCCGCAAACGCCCCGAAACAATATCGAGCCCTTTGCCCTTGGCTCCATCAAGGAACTTGCCCCGGTAAGATCTGCCCCGCTTGGTGACGATGGCTTCTATGGGTTGCGAAAACAGGCCGACACGGCAACTGCCCGCGAGTTTCATGCCAACCTTGCCCGGAGGGTGACCTTCCAGTTTGCAGGTAAAGCGTGTGTTCTTGTAGGGGCCGGCAACGATTTGACCAGAGCCTGACCACTTGCCCTGCACGTTTTGGAAATATCTGGATTCACTGGCGGACGCACTGCCAGATTGCACGCACATAGCAAGAGCTATTGCAGTGGCAGCTTTCAAAGGAGTTGTCAGCGAACTCATTACACAAAAAACCTGATCTGTTTCACGCGAGAGTATTAACGGTAATGGTTAACGAATTCCTGCAGAATGGCAAATCCTTATTGTGAATCAATCGCGACCTGCTTCTTTTGCAGGGTCATCTGACTTGCCTCCGGAGAGATTGACCAGTTCCGACATGAAGTCGGAAACGGAGGGGCGTGCGCCCTTTGAAAAAGGCAATGGACGGCATAAATCAGTCGCTGCAATGCCAATTCTGGCTGTTAACATGCCGTTGACCACACCTTCTCCCAGGCGTGAGGACAATTTGGCGGCAACACCATGTCCAACAAGTTGCTGAACCAACCCGTCACCGACGGCAATTGTGCCGGTCACTGCCAGGTGTGAAACGACATTGCGGGCGAGGCGCCAAAAACCCAAAGTTCCGGGCTTGCCACCATAGTGATCGGCCAGAGTGCGAATCAGTTTGAGGTTTTCATAGAGCACGAAGCCCAGATCAATAATCGCACGAGGACTTACAGCGGTTACGATACTCACTTTTCTGGCAGAGGCCATGACCAGTGCGCGAGCTTGCTGATCGAGGGGCTGGATCAGGTCCCGTTCGGCAAGATCAATCAGATCTCGACCGTCGATTACTTCTTGCCGGTGTTCGCTGACCGCACGGCGACCACGGGCCGTTTCGGGGCGATCGGCGTAGAGGCCCTCTAGTTCCTGAACCAGTTTGCGGGCCTGTTTTGTATCGTTGGATTGCCTTATTTGTTCTGCATCGCGGCGCAGCCCGTCAATGCGGGCCATGCGCGACAGCCCCCAGATTTCGCGGCTTACAAGCGCCAGCAAGGCAATTGCAATTATCCCGACCAGTCCGGTCGCGAACCATCCCAGCCAGTCGTTGCGGGCAAACAGGCTCGTCACCAATTGATCTATCCAAAGTCCGAAAGCCAGCGAGATCAGGGCCGCGAGCGAAACAATCAATATGCGCCCCCAGGACAGGTATTTGCGCCGTGCCGGCCGGGCCGGGCTGGGTTCCAGCTGCTCAGCAATCTGTTCCAGTTCTTGCACCGCTGTCGGCAATCTTTGCGCAGCCAGATCATCAACAGGCCGCACTTTCAAATCTGGTTTGACGCTGCGGGGTTTGCGCCTGGTCTTTTTACCAGTCGTGGAGGGCGCCGATTTGCCAGTATCCCGGCTTGTGTTCGATTCGCTCTTGTCATTTGCCTGCTGTTCAAGTTTGAAAGCGCGAGGTGATCTGCCAGCTGGCTTGCCCTGTTTTTTTTGTGCGCTCATCGCAGATGATCTCCCAACAGGAATTCAAGTGCCCGGTCCAGCCTGATATGGGGCAGGGACAATGTCAGTCCTTCCGCGGTTTTGTCCAGTTTGGGGGGGGTGAAGCGCAAAAACTTCAAATCTCCCGCCTTGTGGTCCTCGCTGAGAACAGTCGCTGGATCATCTGGAAGATCGCCGGGAAAAATCGCCGTTTCGGTATTCCCGTCAAATGTCTCATCTCCCATGGTTTCTCCGGCAAGTGGCTGCCCGACGATTACAGGCAACGTTTCCTTGCCCTGAGTGATTTCAGCTTCACGGGTGGCGCGAATGGCAGCCATTGCAACAACATCCGTCTCGGCACCGCGGAAATGGGCCCTGCTGGAAGCCCGTTCAACCAGCTTTGCCAGAATGGCTTCCAATCGGTCATGATTTTCATGGTGCAGATGATCAGCCTTGGTTGCCGCAAACAAGATGCGATCTGTGCGTGCGGTGAATAAGGATGTAAGCCATGACCGTTTGCCATGGTTGAAACACTCAAGAATTTCCATCAAGGCCGTCTCCAGATCCTTCACCGACTCAGCTCCCGCGTTCAAAGCCTGCAAGACATCCACCAGCACGATTTGGCGATCCATTCGGGCAAAATGGTCGCGAAAGAACGGTTTAACTACAATGGATTTGTAGGATTCGTATCGGCGGCTCATCATGGCATGGAGTGAGTCGTCAGATTTGACTTCCTCGTGCGCTGGCGGTGCGATGGGTGCGAAGGTCAGCGCGGGTGAGCCTTCAAGATCACCCGGCATAAGGAATCGCCCTGGCGGCAATGTAGAAAGAGCCGTTTTGTCTTGCCGACAGGCTTTAAGGTATGCGGTAAATGTCTCTGCCAGCTCACGCGCCCGCATTTCGTCCGCCGGTTCATTCCCATCAACGGTCTCCAACATTTTGAGCCAATGCTTGGCTTCGTCTTTGCGATTGGGCAGGTGTGCCATCGCGATGGCCTCGCTGGCCCATTGATCATAGGATTTGCCCAACAGGGGCAGGTCGAGAAGCCATTCTCCGGGATAGTCCACTATATCGAGGGTCAGGCTGCCGGCACCGAAAGTGCGCGACCATGTGCTTGCTGATTCGAATTCGATCTTGATACGCAATTGCGAAATTGCGCTGGTGGAGCTGGGCCAGACCCGGTCTTCCAGTAAGGCGTGCAAATGATCTTCATATCGGAACCGCGGCATGCCGTCATCCGGCTGCTGCTTCAGCGATGCACCTGCTATCCGTCCCTGCGCCTGGGCTGAAAACAGAGGTAGTCGCCCGCCGTGGATCAGATTGTGAACAAGTGATGTGATGAATACGGTCTTGCCCGCCCGCGAAAGGCCGGTGACTCCAAATCGCAAACCGGGTTCCCACAGGCTGGTGGCCGCATCACCCAGATTGTCCAGGGCAATGCGCGCGTCGTCTGAAAGTGTCGTGAGTTTTGCCAATGGAACGTCCCGGTTGATGTTGCGACCTGATATAGGGTTCAATTGTGGAGATTAAACCTGCCCCGCAATTAGCAGAACGCCAACGGTTTCACATCAGGTCTTTTGGCCGGATCAAATGCATAAGGCTTCCGCCGGCACGGTCAAGTTCGCTCCATTCATCCTGTTCCAGATCAAAAATGGATAGATTTGCGGTTCCAAAATGATGGGCCATCAGTTTTTCAGCAGCCGGACTGGAAGGATTTGTCAAATAGCGAGAAAGCTCGTCGCATGTTGGGTTGTGCCCAATGATCATGATGCTGTTTTTCGTCTGCGTCCAAAGGGCATCGAGATAGACATCAACAGTCCCGTGATAAAGGGACTGCACAATCTCCAGTTCTGCGGAACCGAGAGCGGATTTTATTCCGGCATAAGTTTGCCGGGTCCGGGTGGAGGGGGAGCACAAGATGCGGTCAGGTGCTGTGCAATTGGCTTTGAACCAAGGATTCAGTCGGCTAACCTGGTCTTCACCCCGGCGATTGAGCGGCCGCTCAATATCGCTCAAGCCTGGTTGGGCCCAGGAAGATTTCGCATGACGCAGAACATAGAGACGTTTCATATATCTTCACTAGCGAGACTGGGTTGAATTGCCAAGAGTAACAGGTCATCCACAGTATAAATTCTCGCCTTTTCGAGCGAGAAGTTCATACAAAACACACTGTATAGACAGTCTGACTTAAAGTTATCGACCTGCACATTTATTGATGCTTGAAGCGGGGGAAGAGGCTCGCTATACCGGCGCTAGTAAAACAGGGAAGCGCAGAACTTCCTGATTGGAATATGTGGTAAGGGAACCCAAATGACGGCAAAGACCAAAGAGTACAAGCCTTCCGAAGACGAGGAATTCATGAATCGACGTCAGCTGGCCTACTTCAAAGAAAAACTTTTGGCATGGCGTGCAGAAATCCAAAAAGAATCAGCCGATACGGTAGAATCCCTGCAGGAACACAATCTCAACGCCCCCGATCTGGCGGACAGGGCAACATCGGAATCCGACAGGTCAATCGAACTGCGTGCCCGTGATCGGCAGCGCAAACTAGTGTCCAAAATCAATCAGGCCTTGAAGCGGATTGAAGACGGAGAATACGGATACTGCGAAGAAACCGGTGATCCAATCAGTCTGCAGCGGTTGGATGCGAGGCCAATTGCAACCATGTCACTTGAGGCCCAGGAGCGGCACGAACGGCGCGAAAAAGTTTATCGGGACGACTGATTGTCCCGATCGGTACTTTAATATGAAAAAGGCAGCTGAAAGAGCTGCCTTTTTTTGTTGTGGATATCAAACAATCTCCAGGAACTGACAAGGCCTATTTCTTGGGCGTTATCTCGTTCAAAAGCGCATCCATATTATCACCAACACTGCTACTTTTTGCCGGGTCGGATAAATCGGGTTTCTTGCTGACACTCCCAATCAGGGAGGAAGGGGCAGACTTGCCGGGCTCTGCGGCACTTGCCGTCGGTGGCGGAGTGGTCTTGATGTCTGGTGCCGAAGCGGTTGCAGATTTGCTGGAAGACAGTCCAGAACTTGCTTCTGCATTCGAATCCGAGCTTGTGGAAGTGGGCTTGCTGGCGGACGCAGACATGGATGGCGCCGCCGTGACTGGTCCGGTTTTGACGGGAGCCGCTATTGCTGGTTCCGGCCTGGCAGGAGCTGCCTTTGCTTGTTCCTGTTTGGCTGGGGCTTGTTCCTGTTTGGCTGGGGCTTGTTCCGGTTTGGCAGGTGCTGGCTTACGGCTTGCAAGTGATGACGAGAGCGATGATGCGGTGCTTGAGGAGGCTGCGGAACGGGCAGGTGCATTTTTGCGAATATCGCTTTCAATGACCAAATCACTGGGGCCACCGATCATTATCAGATGTTCCACATCGTCCCTGCGCAATAGCACAAGCCGCCTGCGATCATCAATTGAGGCTGCATCGGTAATGGCGAGACGGGCATTTTTGCTGCGTCTTCCACTGGCCATGCGGGGACGGGTGAACAGACGATATAGCGTGATAAGCACGAATATTGCGACCAAAGCGGCCAGGCCATTGGCCACCATGTTGGCGGTAGCCGCAGGTATTCCAAAGAGATCGTCAGTAATAATAGGATACATTGGGAGTTTCGCTTTTTGTCGATGACGCCTGTAAGCGTCTTACCTACTTTAAATACGCACGGGTGGTTCGCGCAAGATTTTGCCAGCCGGCCCGCATTGCGAAAATTCTTACTACACGCAAAAAATGAATTTGTCATTGGCTGGGTGCCCCAAACATGCAGCGGCCCCTGGTCAGCGTGTCATCAACAGCCGTTCCGATGGGGCTTTCCAGCGCAGGCCTAATGTGATTCAAGCAGTAAGTGGTCTATTTCGCGCAGAAAGTGATTCCCTGATGAGTGAAGCCCACCGGGTACATGACTTGGAACCTGAAGTGGTTGAAAGCCGTCAAACTCAGGCCCGCGTTGAGGAAAACGAGCAAAAGCAAACATCCGCGCCAACCGCGCCTTTGATAGATCGGGCGGATCGTGGCGGGAACATTGGACGGTTGCTGCTTGTTGGATTGCTGTTGCTCGGGCTGGTCGGCTTGTTCACGATCCTGCCCGAAACCATGGCCAAGCAGGTGACACTTGCTTTGCTGGCTTTCCTGTCCATGATCGGTGTTTTTTTCCTGTTCACCGTCGCCATCGGCTTCGTGCATCTGTCTTCGCGCAACAAGGGAGACGGGTTTGCCCGGGCTTTTGTCGATGGTCTCAATCATGGAGCAGTGGTCACCGACTGGGAAGGGCGCATTGTCTATGCCAACCGGGCTTACGGTGAACTGACAGGGGCGGAAAACGCACGTGACGTCGCGACAGTGGAACGCACCTTTTCCAGTTCTGATGAAGCGTCCGAAATCGTCTACCGCATGAACCAGACCGTACGTAGCGGTCAGTCAGACACGCAGGAATTTCGCATGACACATGATGTGCGCAATTCCAGTGGTAAGGTTCGAGGTGAGACACCCCATTGGTATCGCCTTGCCGCACGTCCGCTTGAACATCCAGACTATCGCAAGCCATTGCTGGTCTGGGAAATCAGCGATGTGACTCAGGAACGGTTGCGTCAGGAGCGTGTTTTTCAAGAACTGCAGCACGCAATTGACTATCTTGACCATGCACCTGCCGGGTTTTTCTCGGCCCAGTCAGATGGCTCCATCATGTACATCAATGCCACGCTTGCGGACTGGCTGGGGCTTGATCTTGCCCAGTTCAAACCGGGTGCACTAAGCATGGAAAGCCTCGTACTGGGCGACGGAATGGCCCTGCTCAATACGCTTGAAGTGGATCCTGGAGAAAGCAAGACTGCGGTTGTTGATCTCGACCTGGCGCGGTCCAATGGACAGAGCCTGCCGGTGCGACTTTATCACAAAGTGCCTTTCGCTTCAGACGGTGCGCCTGGCGCGACCCGCACCCTGGTGCTGAACCGCAGCGCAGGTGAGGGGGTTTCAGAAGAGTTGCGGGCCGCAGAAGTGCGCTTCACAAGGTTTTTCAACAACACACCAATCGCCATCGCATCATTCGCCGAAGATGGCACCATGGTTCAGTCTAATGCACCGTTCCAGCGCCTGTTTGCTGAAGTGCTCGCCAAGGCGGTTCGCCACAACAGGGATGGCATCACAATCGATCAGCTCTGCGGAGAAAACGAAGCTCCCGCATTGCTGAGAGCCATGGAAGAGGCCAATGACGGCAAAGGGGCGATTGACTTTGTCGATTCGGTATTGCCGGGCGTTGCAGCTCAAATTCAGGATGAAGACTGTTCCATTCGCTATTTTGTAAGTGCAGTTGCCGATGGTGAGGCAACACCGGAAGATGGAAAAAAATCTGAAACGGCCATTCTTTATGCCATTGAGATGACAGAGCAGAAGGCGCTGGAAAGGCAAATGGCCCAGGGTCAGAAAATGCAGGCTGTCGGGCAGTTGGCGGGGGGCATCGCCCACGATTTCAACAATGTTCTGACCGCGATTATCGGATTTTCTGATCTGCTCTTGTCAAATCACCGTCCGTCAGATCCGTCTTTCCCTGATATCATGAATATCAAGCAGAATGCTCACAGGGCGGCATCACTGGTGCGCCAGTTGCTGGCATTCTCACGCCGCCAGACCCTGCGTCCACAAATTCTGTCGGTTCCCGATGTCCTTGCAGATTTGCGCATGTTGCTGGCCCGTCTGGTCGGCGACAAGATCAAGCTTGAAATGCACCATGGCCGTGATTTGTGGCCACTCAAGGCAGATATAGGCCAATTCGAACAGGTGATAGTCAATCTCTGCGTCAATGCACGTGATGCGATCAATGACACAGATACAGATGGGGGAACGGTCACGATATCGACCAGGAATCTGGAGGCAGCCGATATCGAGCGGGATCATTTCCGTAAGGAAATGCCGGCAGCCGATTATGTCATGATCGAGGTCAAGGATACCGGTACTGGTATGAGCCAGGCGGTGATGGACAAGATTTTTGACCCCTTCTTCTCCACCAAGGATGTGGGCAAGGGAACAGGCCTTGGACTATCCACCGTTTACGGGATCATCAAACAGTCGGATGGTTTCATCTATGCCGAATCCGAATTGGGGGAAGGCACGAGTTTCAGAATTTATCTGCCGCGCCACGTTCCCACCGCTGCAGAGATAGAAGCAGCAGAAGAAGTTGAAGAAAAGAAAGAGGAAAAGCCGAAGGATCTGGCTGGCAGCGCCACAATCATCTTTGTTGAAGATGAGGATGCAGTAAGGGCCGTAGGATCACGCACCCTGCAGGCGCGGGGGTATGATGTTCATGAGGCTGAAAACGGCGCCATTGCGCTGGAGTTGATCGAGGAAATGGGTGAAGAGGTGGACCTCGTCGTCTCTGACGTCGTAATGCCGGAAATGGATGGGCCATCACTCCTCGATGCCGTGCGCAAGATGGGCAATACCGTGCCCTTCATCTTTGCATCGGGATACGCGGAGGACGCATTTGAAAAAAACCTGCCCGAATCCGAACACGGCAAATTCGGTTTTATTCCAAAACCCTATTCGCTCAAACAACTGGCGACTGCCGTGAAGGAACAATTGGACGGCGAAGAATAGCGCCACACAAAGGCAATCAAGCAAGGCGGTCTTCGCCCCCTCATGCTTGCGCAAATCAGCACCGCTGTGACCAAATTCAGGCCGCTGTGTCCTGTTGCAACTCGCCTGTCTGTATTTGTTCAGCTTCGATGCTTTCAAACAGCGCGCGGAAATTGCCTTCTCCGAACCCTTCATCGCCTTTGCGCTGAATAAATTCGAAGAAGATCGGCCCCACCACCGTTTTGGAGAAAATCTGCAGCAGGATGCGGGTCATGCGGTCGCCGTTCACATCGTCAATAACACCTTCCCCGTCGATCAAGATGCCATGTTTGCTCATGCGATCCAGTGGTTCCGTATGCCCCTGGACCCGTTTTTTGCTGAGATCGTAGTAGGCGGCTGGCGGGCCGGGCATGAATTTCAGGCCATTTTCAGCCAGCGCGTCGGTAGCGTCATAAAGCTCGTCCGTGCCAACAGCGATGTGCTGAATGCCTTCACCCTTGTATTTGTGAAGATAGGACTCGATCTGGCTCTTGTCGTCAGTGCTCTCGTTCAGCGGAATGCGAATCTTGCCGCATGGCGAGGTTATTGCACGGCTTATGAGACCGGTGAGCTTACCTTCAATGTCGAAAAAATGGATTTGTGTGAAGCCGAACAAGTCACGGTAAAAGTGCCACCAGGTATCCATATTGCCGCGATATACGTTGTGAGTCAGGTGGTCGAGATAATAAAATCCAATACCCTCCGGTGTCGGGTCAGGCTCTCCAACCCACTCGAATTCTTCACTATAGGCCGAACCACCTTCACCATAGGTGTCGACAAAATACAGCAGTGATCCACCAATTCCGACAATCGCCGGCACGTCCATTGCCTTGTTATTGCCGCTATAAGGCTTTGCTCCCAATTTGACTGCATGCTCAAAAGCATGTTGTGCGTCAACAACCCGCCAGGCCATGGAAGCCGCGCAGGGGCCGTGGTCATTGGCAAATTCCATTGCGTGGGAACCGGGTTCACTGTTTATCAGATAGTTGATGTCTCCCTGACGCCAGACCGTGATCGCACGGCTCCTGTGACGCGCCACTTCCACATAGCCCATGCGCGCGAAAAGCTGTTCGAGTTCCCTGGGGTCCGGATGTGCAAATTCCACGAACTCAAATCCGTCTGTACCAACGGGATTGTCGGCTGTGATCTCCGCCTTGGGAGCGTGGTGAGGGAAGGGGCCCATGGGAATTCTCCAAGCGAGTGTGTCTCTAATTCCAATATAGGATCATCCGGGTGCACAATCCTTGCAAAATGTGTGCGAATTTGCTTTATCACGCACAAAGTACGCGAAATGGGCACATTTTTGCATGAGAATTTATAAATGGATGGATTTGATCGTAAAATCGTTCGCGCCCTGCAATCCAATGGAAGACTGACCAATGCAGAGTTGGGAGACAGGGTGGGCCTGTCGGCCTCTCAGTGTTCAAGGCGCAGGACCGCGTTGGAAGAGCAGGACGTGATCTTGGGTTATGCCGCTCTGGTAGACCCGGAAAAGGTGGGTGTGGGACTGACCAGCATCATCTCCATCACGCTTTCCACCCATGATGACGACAACGCCCGCAGCCTGCGTGACTTGCTCAACAGGCTGGACAATGTTCAGGAGGCCTTTTCGCTCACCGGAGAGATGGATTATTCTATCAAAGTGGTGTCACCAGATCTGAAATCTCTGTCTGCCTTCATCAGTGATGTATTGCTTTCCCACAAGGCGGTGCAGAATGTGAAAACGGCCATCGTACTGGATACAGTCAAGTCAACGGTGCAACTGCCGATTGCGTGAGGTGCTACTGTTTTTGCCCGGCGAGCTGCGAGAGTTTTTCAATCATGTCCATTGACTGCTTGAAATGTCTTGCACCCAGTTTTCTGGCCAATTCCAGATTGTAGTTATGGGCCAGTTCACCCAGTTTTGTATAGGCGGCCCTTCCAGATGACGTCAGTTCCAGCAGCTGTACCCGCCGGTCCTTATCTGCAACGGTGCGTTTCAACCAGCGGCGGTTCTCAAGTTCGCGCACGGCACGGGAAATCTTGGTCTTGTGGAGCCGTGCCGCCGCAGCCGCCCCGATTTGCGTAGCTGTCATTGGGCCATGTTGTCCCAAATGGGCCAGAACGCGCCATTCGGTCCGGCTCATTCCGTACTGATCACGATAGACCGAGCGGAAGGCTTCACTCACCGCTTCCGAGGCCTGATGCAAGCGGTAGGGAAGGAAGGAGTCGAGATCAAACTGTGAATCAGACATGGCATTTCCTGGATTTGCAGGGCAGAGGTGACAGGCCTTGATAGTTACAAAATCAACAGTCACAAATGCAACAAATTTGCCAAGATGGAGTTTGCCCGATGCCTGTTTCAAATGCGCCGTCCTATATGCCCGGATTCGGAAACGACTTTGAAACCGAGAGCCTGCCCGGTGCACTGCCACAGGGGCGAAATTCTCCCCAGAGATGCAATTATGGCCTCTACGCGGAACAATTGTCCGGTTCGCCCTTTACAGCGCCGCGGGGAACCAATGAGCGATCCTGGCTCTATCGCATCAGACCCGGTGTGCGGCATTCAGGACGATTTACCCAGATTGGTCATGATGGCTGGATGACTGCACCCCATATTGTCAAACACGGGCTACCGCTGGGGCAGTTGCGCTGGTCGCCGGTCGCTGTGCCCGACAAGCCTACCACATTCATTGAGGGCATCCGCACCATGACAACGGCGGGAGACGCCCTGAGCCAGTCGGGTATGGCGGCGCATGTCTATGGGTTCAACGCCGATATGGAGGACGACTATTTCTTCAATGCGGATGGTGAATTGCTGGTGGTGCCAGAGCACGGGAGCATCAGACTGTTCACCGAAATGGGGATTATCGACATTGAACCGGCTGAAATCTGCATCATCCCGCGCGGCATGATATTCAAGGTGTCGCTGATGGATGGTGTCAAGACTGCCCGTGGCTATATATGCGAAAATTACGGAGCGAAATTTACGCTGCCGGATCGTGGTCCTATTGGTGCGAACTGTCTCGCCAATCCAAGAGATTTCAAAACCCCCGTTGCGGCTTATGAGGACAAGGAGGTGTCCTGCAGACTGACGGTAAAATGGTGCGGATCGTTTCATGTCACGGAAATTGGCCAATCACCGCTCGACGTTGTGGCATGGCACGGCAATTACGCTCCTTACAAATATGATTTGCGCACCTATTCCCCTGTTGGGGCCATCCTGTTTGACCACCCTGATCCCTCCATATTTACGGTGCTGACTGCCCCTTCGGGAGAAGAAGGAACCGCAAATATCGATTTCGTAATCTTTCCGCCTCGCTGGCTGGTGGGAGAGGATACATTCAGGCCGCCCTGGTATCACCGGAACATCATGAGTGAGTTCATGGGGCTGATCTATGGGCAATATGATGCCAAGGAAGAAGGCTTTGTGCCCGGAGGCATGAGCCTGCACAACCTCATGTTGCCCCATGGTCCTGATTTTGCCGGTTTTGAGAAGGCGTCCTATAGCGAGCTGGAGCCGACAAAGCTGGAAAACACGATGGCTTTCATGTTTGAGACCCGCTTTCCCCAACAGTTGACCCAATTTGCAGCTGACTTTGAGACCCTGCAGGATGATTATATTGACTGCTGGCAGGGCCTCGAGCGTAAGTTTGACGGAACACCGGGATTGAAGTGATCGCCGCCACGTTCCATCATCACGCAAATTGCATCTTGGACAGACTTTATGACACTTATCCAGTCCTGGGTTGAAAGCGCCAATCGCGCAGATTGCCCCTTTCCGCTCAATAATTTGCCTTATGGGGTCTATTCAAGGGGAGATGCCGCCCGCGTCTGTTGTACGGCGATTGGCGACTATGTGCTCGATCTGGCGAGACTGGAACAAGGCGGGTTGATTTCCGTCGGGGAAGAGCAGGTATTTGCGGTGCCCAAGCTCAACCGGTTCATGGCACTCGGCAATGACGCCTGGAACAGCCTGCGGAATCAACTGATCACCTTGCTGCAAGCCGACGGCGGTGCGAGCAATACTGCCAGGTCTGCTGTTGAAGCGGCCCTTGTCCCGCTGGAAAGCGCAAATCTGCATCTGCCATTCAAGGTTGCGGAGTTTACCGACTTCTTTTCAGGTCGGAACCACGCAGAAAATGCCGGTACCATGTTCCGTGGCCGCGAAAATGCGCTGCAGCCCAACTGGCTGCATATCCCGGTGGCCTATAATGGCAGGGCGTCCACGGTGGTGGTGTCCGGAACCGATATCGTGCGTCCAAAGGGGCAGTTGAAGAGCCCGAAACATGATCTGCCGATATTCTCACCCAGCCGCAGGCTGGATATCGAGCTTGAAATGGGCGTGGTTGTCGGGCTTCCCAGCCAGATGGGACAGCCTGTATCGGTGGCAGAGGCTGATGAGATGATTTTTGGCTATGTCCTGCTCAATGACTGGTCGGCCCGCGATATTCAAGCCTGGGAATATCAACCGCTCGGCCCGTTTCAGGCCAAGGCCTTCGCGACGTCAATCGGGCCGTGGATTGTCAGCAAGGCTGCACTTGAGCCATTCAGAACCTCTACCCCCGAGCGGGAGTACCAATTGCTGCCTTACCTGCAGGAACCGCGCCCCATGTTGTATGATATCAAGCTGGAAGTTGCCATGCGGCCAGAAGAAGCGACCACTGATACGGTCATTTCGCGCACCAATTACGACCAGATGTATTATTCGGCTGCCCAGCAACTGGCACATCACAGCAGTTCCGGTTGTGCGATGAATACAGGCGACCTGCTGGGGTCAGGTACGATATCAGGCCCTGACAAATCCTCATTGGGTTCGCTTTTGGAAATCAGTTGGGGTGGCAAGGAGCCTTTTGATCTTGCAGGGGGCGAAAGCCGAACGTTCATCGAAGATGGGGATACTTTAACCCTGCGCGGTCATGCCGAGGGCGACGGCTATCGCATTGGTTTTGGGGAATGTAGCGGTAAAATCGTTCCTGCTTTGAAGTAGGTACGATAAGCCACCGGGATTGCATTGGACTGTCGAGCGATAAAAAATCGACGGCCCGATGTGCAAAAATTCCGTTGCACGTCTTGCACTTAGAGCTAAGCTGCAATAGATAAGCAGCAATCGAGAAAGGTGCGTTGGGTGGCTTGAACGCTTGGCGCGCCTGATTGTGGTTTCAAAACAAGTATTTACTGAACATCGTCTGCTCAGTTTCGAGGACAGCACATTGGCGTCGAAAACGAATCCATTCACATTTCTTCAGCAGGTGCGTGCAGAAGTGTCGAAAGTAGTATGGCCTACACGTCGGGAAACCGGTGTTACCACGGTGATGACCCTGGTGCTTGTTTTTGTCTTTGCAATATTTTTCTTTCTTGTTGATCAGGTCCTGAGCTACGGCACAGGTTTCCTTTTCGGATAATCGATCCAAACGGAGTGCGGCAATTCCATGGCTATGCGGTGGTACATCATACACGCCTACTCGAATTTCGAGCAAAAGGTCGTGGCTTCCATTGAGGAGCAGGCGCGTCAAAAGGGGCTGGAGCACCTATTTGACCAGGTTCTTGTTCCTGTAGAAAAAGTCGTGGAAGTCCGCAAAGGTAAAAAGGTGGACGCTGAGCGGAAATTTTTCCCCGGCTACGTACTGGCCAGAATGGAGATGACCGATCAGGCTTTCCATCTGATCAAGAACACACCGAAAGTCACAGGCTTTCTGGGTTCAGACAACAAACCCTTGCCGATCCCTGACAAGGAAGCGGACCGCATTCTCAATCAGGTGCAGGAAGGCGTTGATCGTCCCAAACCTTCGGTCATGTTTGAGGTTGGTGAAAATGTTCGGGTTTCGGACGGGCCGTTTGCTTCGTTTAGTGGAACTGTTGAAGAGGTGGACGAAGAACGCGCCCGCCTCAAGGTTGAAGTTTCGATCTTCGGGCGCGCGACGCCTGTCGATCTTGAATACGGTCAGGTCGAAAAGGTCTGATTGTTTGAACTGTGTGGGAGGTGAGAGGCCTGGCCGGCCTTCATATCCGCACCACACAGGTCTTTGAGCGCAGCGCAAGCTGCAGGTGAAACGCTCCGAAAGGGGCAAGTACCCCGCAAGGGGCAAAACAAAGGCATTTGATATGGCCAAGAAAATTGAAGGGTACCTGAAGCTTCAGGTTCCTGCGGGCAGTGCATCGCCCTCACCACCAATCGGTCCGGCGCTGGGTCAGCGCGGTCTCAACATTATGGAATTCTGCAAGGCGTTCAACGCAGCTTCACAGGAAATGGAAAAAGGCGCACCAGTGCCGGTGACCATTACCATTTTCCAGGACAAGTCGTTCACCTTCAAAATGAAGACGCCCCCTGCGTCCTACATGTTGAAGAAAGCAGCCAATCTGAAGTCCGGTTCCAATGAGCCAGGACGTTCGGTTGCCGGTTCGGTAACCCGTGCTCAGGTCAAGGAAATCGCTGAGGCGAAAATGAAAGACCTGAACGCCAATACAATCGATCAGGCAATGCTGATTATTGAAGGTTCTGCCCGTTCGATGGGCCTGGAAGTGAAGGGCTGAAGACATGGCAAAAGCAGGTAAAAGACTTGATACTGCCCGTGAGGGCATCGACCGCAAGAAACTCTACGACATCAGTGAAGCTGTTTCGGTTGTGAAGAATTCAGCCAAGGCCAAGTTCGATGAAACTGTCGAAGTTGCGATGAACCTGGGTGTTGATCCCCGCCACGCAGACCAGATGGTTCGCGGCGTTGTGACCATGCCAAACGGAACCGGCAAACAGATGAATGTTGCCGTGTTCGCACGAGATGCAAAAGCCGAAGAGGCTGTTGCTGCCGGTGCTGATACAGTTGGCGCAGAGGATCTGATGGAACGCATTCAGGGTGGCGACATCCCGTTTGACCGTATTATCGCTACACCTGACATGATGGCCCTGGTGGGTCGTCTGGGTAAGGTACTTGGCCCGCGCGGCCTTATGCCCAACCCGCGCGTTGGTACTGTGACACCTGACGTCACTCAGGCTGTCAAGGACGCCAAAGGTGGTTCGGTTGAGTTCCGTGTTGAAAAAGCCGGTGTCATTCATGCTGGTGTTGGCAAGGCAAGCTTTGATGAAGCGGCAATCAAGGAGAACATCCTTGCGCTGGTCGAGGCTGTTAACAAGGCGAAGCCAAGCGGCGCCAAAGGTACTTTCGTCAAGCGGGTTGCGATTTCGTCAACAATGGGACCCGGCGTCAAAGTCGATCCCGCAAGCGTTTTGCCATCTACTTAATGCATGGCATGAAGTTGTTGATGTAAAATCATCAACTTCAAAAAAGAATTTCAGGCCGATCAGTCGGCCTGAATGGGTAGGTCGACAGACCTGCTCCCTGTCCGAGACTGCAGGCGGCATCTTCTGATGTCTTAATCGAGAAAGCCTGCACAGACGAGTGAACCATATTTCTGGTTCGAACGAATGCCTTGCGCTGCAGCATCCTGTGGATGTGTGGATGCAAGGGGACAGGATCCTCGAGCGTCGTGCGGCATCCGATTTCGGGTGCCATGCGGCAAAAGGCAACCGGATCTGGATTAATTCAGGTCCTAACTGGAGAGACAAATTGGATAGAGCGGAAAAACGCGAATTTGTCACAGAGATGAAGGAAACGCTCTCGGGCGCTGGCTCCATCGTTGTGGCACAATATACCGGTCTGTCGGTGGCAGAGATGACGGAATTGCGTTCATCGATGCGCGAAGCCGGCGGTACCGTCAAAGTCGCGAAGAACCGACTCGTCAAGCTTGCTCTTGAGGATACGGATGCCAACCACATGGGAGACCTGCTGAAAGGTCAAACTCTTCTTGCATATGCAGAAGACCCGGTGGCTGCTCCGAAAGCGGCCGATGCATTCGCCAAGAAAAACGAAAAGCTCGTTATTCTCGGTGGTGCAATGGGCGCAACCAACCTCGATGCGTCGGGTGTGAAGTCACTGGCTTCCCTGCCGTCGCTTGATGAACTGCGCGGTAAACTGGTCGGCATGATCAGCACACCTGCACAGCGCATCGCCATGGTAACCAAAGCCCCGGCGGGTCAGGTTGCGCGGGTGATCGGGGCATATTCCTCAAAAGACGCTGCATGAGCGGACTTCAAAACCAATTCAACTCACAAACACTTCGTTTGAACTTACTTAAGGACTAATAAAATGGCTGATCTTCAAAAGATCGTAGACGAACTTTCCACACTGACCGTTCTGGAAGC
>JBPCWM010000154.1:0-47467 GCA_051009515.1 Rhizobiaceae bacterium
GGCCATGAAAGCACAAATTGCATTTGCCGCCTGACCGGCAAATCTCACAAAATCTCTATAGCTCGTGTTGCCAGGGTGGATCAGCACCGGGCTTGGATACCGTGTGGGCTGCGACTTTCACCGCTAATGCCAGCGCCGGGCTGAGATCTTCTGCCGACGCTTTTGCCAAAGCCTTCTTGGACAACAGACCCGATCGTTTCAAACCGGCCAAAAATCCAGCATTGAACGTGTCCCCGGCACCGATCGTATCCACCACCTCAACCTTGCTGGCTGGCTCGCGGAATGTGCCAGAAGACATGCAGGCATCGACACCTTCGCTGCCGCGGGTAATCAGCACGACCTGCGTTGCACCGGACAACCATCGATCCACCATGTTCTGGACTGACTGACCATCGGCGATCCAGTCGAGATCTTCGTCGGAAACTTTTACGACATCAGCCATGGCCACCATGCGCTGAATTCGGGCCCGATGTTTGGCAGGATCATCGATGAAACCGGGCCGGATATTGGGGTCCAGACACAAAACCTTGTCCTGATTGCTGGCCATGAGCTGCTCATAGGCAGACCCACACGGTTCCGGGATCAGGCTGATCGCCCCAAACTGAAAGGCTTCAGCTTGAGAAGGCATCCGGGCGATCTGTTCGAACTCAAGACTCCGCCCAGCTGAATTTTCATCGAAGAAGGAATAGGTCGCATGCCCATCCACCAATTTGACAAAAGCCAGTGTGGTCGGTTGTGGAGACCGCACACATAAATCGGTTCGCACATGGGAGGCTTGTAAAGCATCCACCAGTTGTTCACCGAACATGTCCGCGGACAATGCAGACAAGAAGGATGCGTTCTCGCCCAGCCGACCAAGGGCTATTGCAGTGTTGAAAATGGCTCCGCCCGGTACGGGAAGAAAACCGTCCCCCTCACCTTCAATGGACCGGGGCAACATGTCGATCAAAGCCTCACCGCAACATATAATCATGAATTGCCAGCCTGTTTGTTTCACTTAACGGCGGTTTTTTTGGCACGGGTAACAGGTTTGCACAACAGGGCAGGGCTGAAGACTGACCACCGCGTTCACCACTATATACATATTTGTATTGTCGTTTTCCAAAATCCGGATATTCTTGCAGCATTCAGGCGTATGGGCACACCAGAAAACGGGGAGGCTCATGAATAAGTATACCGTAATCGCCGCAAATTTCGTGGTGCCAGGGCTGGGTAGCCTGCTTGCGCGCGAGTATGCGCGTGGCTGGCTGCAACTGTTGTTTGCAATGCTGGGAGTACTACTCTGGTTTACCGGTGGATTTCAGTTGCTCACCATACCGCTTGTGGTTTTTGCCTGGATATGGGGCATGTTCACTGCATTTTCCTACAAACGTCGTGCCGATCACGATGAGAGAGTGCCGGTGGAGCAGGTTGTCAAACTGACCAAACAGAAGCTTTCCCTGATGCGCCCCGAGCGAAGATAAAGTCTGTCCGACTTAGCGTCTGCTGCGGACGCCCTGCCTCAAGTTCAATCGCCCATCTTCAGGGCTTCGATAAAGGCCGCTTGCGGGATCTCGACCTTGCCGAATTGACGCATCTTCTTCTTGCCCGCCTTCTGTTTGTCCAGCAACTTGCGTTTGCGGCTGGCATCACCGCCATAACATTTGGCCGTCACATCCTTGCGCATAGCGGATATGGTTTCGCGGGCAACTACGTTGCCGCCAATCGCCGCCTGAATCGGTATCTTGAACAAATGTTTGGGAATCAGGTCTTTCAACTTTTCGCACATAACCCGTCCACGTGTCGTGGCCGCATTGCGGTGAACCAGCATAGACAGAGCATCAACAGGATCGCCATTGACCAACATGGACAGTTTGACCAGATCACCGACCCGATATTCAGCAATCTGATAATCAAAAGATGCATAACCGCGTGAAATGGATTTCAACCGATCATAAAAATCAAACACCACTTCGTTAAGTGGCAATTCATACTCCAACATGGCACGGGCGCCCACATATGTCAGATTGGTCTGTATGCCACGCCTGTCCTGACAGAGCTTCAAAATGGGGCCGAGATATTCATCGGGGGTCAAAATTGTAGCCTTGATCCAGGGCTCGTGAATTTCATCGATCTTCATGACATCGGGCATGTC
The DNA here is from genome assembly GCA_051009515.1 of Rhizobiaceae bacterium. Classification (GTDB taxonomy): domain Bacteria; phylum Pseudomonadota; class Alphaproteobacteria; order Rhizobiales; family Rhizobiaceae; genus Pseudahrensia. The sequence continues at coordinate 2,135 of JBPCWM010000154.1, forward strand.
GGCTGGATTGTGCAATTGCATTTCCGATCCGTCCCGCAGCTTCAGCGTGTAGACCACGCTCGGGGCCGTTGCGATCAGATCAAGGTCGAATTCCCGTTCGAGCCGTTCCTGAATAATCTCAAGATGCAGCAGGCCCAAAAATCCGCAGCGAAAACCAAATCCGAGCGCTGCTGAGGATTCCATTTCATAGGAAAAACTCGCATCATTCAGCCTCAGCTTGCCAACTGCTGATCGCAAGTCTTCAAAATCAGCGGCATCCACGGGGAACAGTCCACAAAAGACCACCGGCTGGGCCGGTTTAAAGCCTGGAAGGGCTTCAGCAGTTTGCCGTTTATCTTCAGTAATCGTATCCCCAACACGGGTATCGGCGACTTCCTTGATCGATGCCGTGATGAAGCCAATTTCACCGGGTCCAAGACTGGCTACCTCTGTGAGTTTCGGGGAAATTACACCAACCCGGTCTACAGGATATTTGGCATCCGTCCCCATCATGCGGATTGTTTGACCCTTTTTCAGTTCTCCATCGATGATGCGCACCAATACGATGACGCCGAGATAGGCATCATACCATGAATCCACCAGCAAGGCCTTCAAAGGTGCCGTTGCATCCCCTTCACTGGGCGCTGGTAATTGGGTCACAATGGCCTCAAGCACTTGTTCCATGCCCAAACCGGTCTTGGCCGAAATCTCTACTGCATCCGTTGCATCAAGACCTATCACCTCTTCGATTTGCGCCTTGACCCGTTCAGGCTCCGCTGCGGGAAGGTCGATCTTGTTCAACACAGTGACGATCTCATGGTCGTTGTCGATGGCCTGATAGACATTGGCCAATGTCTGGGCCTCTACGCCCTGCGAGGCATCAACCACCAACAGCGACCCTTCACATGCCGAAAGGGAGCGGGAAACCTCGTAGGCAAAGTCAACATTGCCGGGTGTATCGATCAGGTTCAGAATATATTCCTCACCATCTTTTGCCTTGTATGGCAGGCGAACAGTTTGGGCCTTGATGGTAATACCCCGTTCCTTTTCAATTTCCATATTGTCGAGCACCTGCTCAGACATCTCACGGTCGGCCAAGCCTCCACACATCTGGATCAGCCGGTCGGCCACTGTGGACTTGCCATGGTCAATATGAGCGACGATGGAAAAGTTTCGGATATTGGAAAGCGGTGTTGTCATGGGTGCTGTTTACCACCAAAGCCCAAAGCTGCAAGGAAAAAGACGAGGTGTACTGTGACAGATGGTTTCATAGTGACGATGAGGGATCATCTTCCTTGGGCGGGTCTATCAGGACCAGATTTTTATAGTCAAAACCGGATTCAATTGTGGGCTTTATGATCCTGAAATACGGCGAAAGATCGAAGTCGCGCGGCGCAAACAGGGAATGGTGACGAATGTGAAGGATTTCGTTCACCGCATAAGTCTCGCAATCATCATCCAGACAATCTTTCAGTCGTTTGATGTCGGGCAGAATGGGATAGCGCACAGATTGATAGGCCTGGGCAATCAGGGTTGAGCAAATGGCCCGTGTTGGATCGCCTGAACCGAAAGACAACATCTTGCGGCGCCAACGCACGGGGACCGGCGGCGTGGGCAACAGATAGCGCATCAGGTCAATAATATTGTGAGTATCATAGGCCTTGCCGATACTGTCCACCATGAACTGAACCACGGCCTGTTTGTCCTCTTCCGTCAGACCCACTGGACGGCAAATTCTGGTGTTGTAGGTCTCATATTTTTCCAGGGGACGCGCTACACAGCCTTCGCCGAGATTGACCTCAACAAGGCAGAGGCTTCGGCCATCTTCATCAGGGGGCAATATGTCTCCGATATATAAAGCCGAATGGGACCATGTGGACTGGGTGAGATATTTGATTGCAGCCGATACTTTCTGATTGCCTTCGACCAGTAGCACGTCGCCTGGCTGCAGCGCCTTGCGCAGGCTGTCCGGGTCGGAGAGTGTGTAGGGCTCATAGCCTGAGGTCTGCGCCGTGACGCGGCCGGCAATCATCTCGGCTATGCGATCCAGAAATGATTTGGACACGTTCAATGATATCTCTCCACCCAAATTTATCGCCAGCAGCAAACCCTGTGCTGATTGTCATCAATCCTCTGGCGACAACTGATAGTCGTGTTATTGTGCATTGCAGCCCATTGTTTCAAGCGAAATCACATGGAATTGCATGTCGGTGATGCAGGCCTTTTTTCAACAGCAGGACATATAAAATGCTTCTAACCCGCTTTGCGCGACCCTTTTTCAACAATGGCAAGCGTGCATTTGACAGTCTCAGCGAACAGGAAATTCTTGCGCTGGCCATTTCCAGTGAAGAAGAGGATGCCCGCATTTATCAGTCCTATGCGGACGGCATACGCGATGAATATCCAGCTTCTGCAAGTGTGTTTGATGAAATGGCCCATGAAGAACATGAACACAGGCGACGTTTGCTCGAACTCCACAAGGACCGGTTTGGCGAAACTGTACCTCTGATACGTCGCGAACATGTGCGCGGCTTCTATGAGCGCAAACCTGATTGGCTTGTGCGCCCACTCGGCATTGACAATGTGCGCAAACAGGCAGTGGCCATGGAAGAACAGGCACACAGATTTTATATCGAAGCGGCCCAGTCGACGAGCGATGTTTCCATTCGAAAATTGCTTGGCGATCTTGCTGAAGCAGAAATGTCCCACATGTCGCTGGCCGGTCGGCTAACCGATGCCATCGTCGATTCCGGCGCGGTGGATGAAGAGGCCGAATCCGAGCAACGTCGGTTTCTGCTGACTTATGTTCAACCCGGCCTGGCTGGATTGATGGATGGTTCGGTTTCCACGCTTGCGCCGGTCTTTGCAGCAGCATTTGCCACCAAGGACACTTGGGAAACATTCCTGATCGGTTTGGCTGCCTCTATTGGTGCCGGCATATCGATGGGCTTTACCGAAGCCTTGTCTGACGATGGTAAACTGACCGGACGCGGTTCACCGATCAAACGAGGGCTTGCCTCAGGGATAATGACCACGGTTGGAGGGCTGGGGCACGCTCTGCCTTATCTGATCTCCGACTTCTGGACGGCCACTACAATTGCCGGGTTTATCGTGGTTGTCGAACTGTGGGCCATTGCCTGGATTCAGAACCGCTATATGGAGACGCCGTTTTTCCGCGCTGCCCTGCAAATCGTCCTCGGTGGCGCTCTCGTTCTTGCTGCCGGAATATTGATCGGCAATGGTTAGATCCCGCAAGGGATCGAGCCGCATGATCAGTCCTGTGAAACCATCAGGCCAATAGTCCGGCGCAGCAGGGCAATGTCTTGATCGCGGGACAGGCGATGGTCGCCATCCTTGATGAGGGTAATTTGCACATCGTCCTGAATCAAGCTCTCGACAAGCTCCAGAGCATGGGTGAACGGCACATCGGGGTCTTCCATTCCCTGCAAGATGCGCACTGGCACACCAACCGCCAGATCACTACTCAACACTTCATTGGCTCGGCCATCTTCTATCAAAGCACGGGTAATCACATTGGGTTCGTCGGAATATTCACTCGGCTCCTCAATAAATCCGTTTTCGGCAAGAGCCTTGCGTTGTTCATCAGTAAAGGCCGGTTCCATCAGCCGGGTGGCAAAGTCCGGCGCCGGAGCAATCAACAACAGACCGGCCAGTCGATCCAGTTGATCGATTTTCTTTAACTCCTGAACCAATCGAAGTGCGATCCACCCACCCATCGATGATCCAACCACTACTTGCGGCCCCGTCGTGTGTTGACTGATCACGTCCAAGCTCTCAGCCACCCAACGCGAAATCGTGCCATCCACAAAGACACCGCCCGATGCCCCATGTCCGGAATAGTCGAAACGCAAGCTTGAACAGCCCAATTGTGCGGCCTCATCCACCATGGCCAGAGCCTTTGTACCTTCCATATCGGAGCGGTATCCGCCCAGCCAGATCAGGCCAGGTCTGGTTGATACTTCAGACGGCTGGCTTATTTTCATGGCAATTTTGGTGGACTCACCCTGCCAGACGTGATCAAGGGTTTTTTGAATTTCCACTTACAAACTTCTCCAATTTGATTGACGTGGTGGATACACCAAAGCATATCCTATCAAAAGACCGCTCCGGCAAGACTGATTATGAATCAACTAAAAATATTGCAGGTGATTCCATCGCTTCATACAGGAGGCGCGGAACGTACAGCCATCGATATTGGTGAAGCCGTTTTGGAGCGCGGCTGGGTATCGATTGTGGCCAGCGCAGGTGGGCGCATGGTTGATCAACTGACCGCAGGGGGCAGCAGTCATGTGACGATGCCACTGGACTCGAAAAATCCATTGACCATCTGGCGAAACGCCGCTCGACTGGTAAGGCTCATCAAAAACCAAGACATAAACCTGATTCATGCCCGGTCTCGCGCACCGGCATGGTCTTGCCTTCTGGCTGCTCGGCGCACCGGGATTCCCTTCGTCACAACCTATCACGGGGCCTATAACCAAAATTCTGCACTCAAGGGCCTCTACAATTCGGTGATGGCGCGAGCGGACACAGTCATAGCTAATTCGCAGTGGACCGCAGATCTGATTGTATCACGCAATCCCTGGGCCAAAGACCGTATAGAAGTGATCCATCGTGGAACTGATTTTGAAACCTTTCACCTCGAAAACATCGCGGACAACAGGCTTGAAAAACTGCGCAGGCAATGGACGATCACACCCGATGATATCGTGATCGTTCAACTGGCCCGGCTGACCACCTGGAAAGGGCAGGGCGTTGTAATCAAGGCCTGTGCAGAACTTATCAAGGACTTCCCCCATCTCAAGATTGTGTTGGCCGGGGATCATCAGGGGCGAGATGAATATCTAGCCGGGCTGCAGCAAAAGATTGAGCAACATGGTCTGCAAGGTCGCATAATTCTGCCGGGACATTGCGATGATCCGGCCGCTGCCATGGCAGTGGCAGATCTGGTTGTGGTCGCCTCTATTGAGGCGGAGGCCTTTGGCCGCGCCGCAGTGGAAGCAGGGGCACTGGAAAAACCGGTCATTGTCACCCGCATCGGTGCTGTTGGCGAAACCGTTTTGGCCCCCGAGGACGTCGACAAGGATCAGTTCACCGGATGGAAAGTGACCCCCGGAGATGCGCAGGATCTGGCCAAAACCCTCCGGCATTGTCTCTCACTGAGCCCAGATCAACGTCATCTCATTGGTCAACGGGCACGCCAGCACGGCCAAAAAAACTTTTCGCTGCGACAAATGTGTTCCAAAACCCTGACTATTTATGACAAATTGCTGGAATTGAAACCTGCGATTCAATCACCAAATGCGTAAAACCAATGGTGTTTTTCAAAAAAATACATGCTATGTAATCATCGCATTTGAAGCTTGGATTACTGCCACCACGGCAAAATCGGGCACCACAACCAGGAGAGACTAGCTATTCGTCGTCCACATAGAGCCGCCGCGCCTCAAAAATCCGGCCCGCGCGCAAACCAGGAAATTACCGCTCCCGAAATTCAGCTAATTGATGCTGAGGGAACCAACCATGGCACGGTGTCGCTTGAGGCCGCCTTGGAAATGGCCACTGAATCCGGACTTGATCTCGTTGAGATTTCTCCGACCAACCGGCCGCCAATCTGCAAGATTCTCGATTTTGGCAAATATAAATACGCTGCCCAGAAAAAGGCAGCTGAAGCGCGCAAAAAGCAAAAGACAATTGACGTCAAAGAAATCAAGATGCGTCCGAACATCGATACACATGACTATGATGTGAAAATGCGCGCTGTAAGACGGTTTTTCGAAGGCGGAGACAAGGTGAAAGTCACTCTACGCTTTCGCGGTCGTGAAATGGCACATATGAATCTTGGTATGGATTTGTTGAAAAAGGTCAAGGAAGATACTGAGGAAATCGCCAAGGTGGAAGCCGAACCAAAGTTGGAAGGCCGTCAAATGATGATGGTTCTCGCGCCCAAATAAATCGGCCAGCACCTTCAGCCATCAAGTTACCTAAATCGCAAAGTTAAAGACCAGCAACCGGGCATCAATTCTTCAGGATTGATGCCCAATGGAAACCTGTTGCTTGTCAGCGCTTAATCCAAACTCTCCCCGACAGATTCCAAGTCGTTGGGATGAATGCGGTCACTTGAAAACCATGGAAAAGCCCGAGGATTGATGGAGGATCTGATCCATTCAATGGCAATGCCCAGCGATCTCTTTTCAACCATTTCCCTGCGATATGTGAGAAAAATCTCTTGACGTTCAGAACCCGCGTCTTGCGTGGCAACCAATGAGGGATCAAACAATTTTGCAAAATTGGGCAGGTGACCAGTAGCCGCGCCATATCTGATGGCAAAATAGCGAGCTGCCATCGTATTGGTCTGCAACTGTTGTTGTGTTGCATTGCCTTTCACCGGCAAACCCGCATTTTCTTTGACTTGACCAAAAGTGGCCTGCAATCCGTGCGGCCTGAAACCTGACGGATCAGAGCTCTGCTGAGCTTGCGCCACCATAAGAGGCTGCGCAATAAATTCGTGCATGTGCAAATAGCCAAGACGCGCCACAAGAAGATCATCATGCTCTGGGCGCTGAAGTTGCATAGAAAGATCCACCTGCAGGGTGTGAACATCAGGTGGAACCGATACGCAATTCAGATGCAGTGCCAGGTCAGGATGACGGCGCTGAAACATGGGGAGGCGGGGAATAAGCCAAAATAGACCCACCTCCTCTGCAGCTGCAATTCTGACCTCTGGGCGACCCTTGCCGCCGAACAGATTTAAGCCGCTGGAAATCCGTAGCGCGGCATCCACCATTGGCTGGCTTTCTCGCAACAGTTCCTCACCATGTGGTGTTAGATGCGAGCCTGACGAACTGGTAACAAACAACTTGCAGCCTGCTTTTTGTTCCAGATATTCAAGGCGACGACGTATGGCCCCAATCGAACGGCCTGTTGCCAAACTGGCACGCCGCAAACTGCCAGCGCGCGCTACCAACACAAACAAACGCACATCGCCCCAGTCGAACCCAAACGCGGCGTTGTCCGAAACTGGCACACCCCGTGCCAAATAACTGCCTGTCAATTTTTCCCTCATGTTGTCTAAATTATGACCAGAAAATCAACATATAAACAAGTGATTTATTTATAATATAAATATTAATAATTAAAGATTTTTCTGAGTAAATATGCTTTTATCGATTTATATTCATTATTTGAATTTTGTTTTGATATGTATGCAATGTTTTTTTCATATGTATCAATCTCGAGCAAATTGTTCTCGGCTCAGGACATTCTGGATGTTGAGGGATCATGAATTTAGAGGCGCACTTTGATGTTCGGTTTGCAGAAATTGAAACGGCCTTCCTTGAATCGCACCATCTTCCCCCTACGGGCCAACACCACAAAATGGATTCCGCCTTTCATTCACCTGTCAGTACGGGACAGAAATTCCTGAGCCAGCTTGGACTCAACATGGAATGCCTGGCCGCGGCGCAGGAGCGGGCACGGGATCTTGGGTTGGACATTTCGCAGGTCCTGTGCGGCACAGGCCTCATGTCGGAGCATGATTACTACAAGTCTATGGCCGACTTCCTGAACTTGTCCTTCATTGATTGCCCCGTCAAAAATGACAACCAGATGCTGACGGTACCAACGGGAAAAAACCTGCACCGGATGGCGCGTGCAGTTGTTGGCACCAGTTTAGTCAACTCGCCTTTGTCAGGAAACCCAGCTCCCACCATATATCTGGCACCGGATCTGCATGAATTGCCGATACTTTCAGAGCTCCTGAACGCGAACCCCAATCTCGGGCAGCGTATTCGCATTTCTCGCAGGTCGTCCAATAAGGACAGGTTGATCAACCGCGGGAAACTGATTCTGCTGAGTTGGTCAAGAAATGCGCTCAATTCCAGTTGGGAAGCGTTAAGCGCCAAGAAGGTCATTACCGCTACCCAGTCTGTACTTATCTTTTTTGCACTGCAGGTCCTGGTGTTCTGGTGGGTCACATCGGACGGACTGATGCAAATCGGACTCCATCTCCTGCTGTCCAGTTGTTTCGCAGCAGGCATGATACTTCGCCTGCTTGCCTGCATTCATTTCTCCAGACGATCAAAAAAATGTTGGAACGCCGAGAAAATTGCAAACGACGAGTGCGTCAGATTACCCGTGTATTCTATTCTGGTTGCTCTCTACCATGAAGCCAATCAGGTTGATGAACTCGTTGACAGTTTGCTGCAATTGGATTGGCCCTGGGAATTGCTGGAAATCAAAGTGGTTTGCGAGGCCGAAGACGAACTAACCATTGCTGCCTGTCGGGCTTGCATCGAACGCGTTGCTACCAGCTCAGTGGCTCTTGTTATCGTGCCGGATGCTCAGCCCCGAACCAAACCAAAGGCGCTGAACTACGCATTGCCACTGTGCCAGGGCGAATTTGTTGTTGTTTATGATGCAGAAGATCGGCCGGACAAGAATCAGTTGAAAGAGGCTTTTCACCGTTTTCGGCAAGGGCCCACCGATCTGGCATGCCTTCAGGCCCCATTGGCGATTCACAATCACGGGGAAAGTCTGTGGTCTGCTTTGTTTGCGGTGGAATATTCAGCACATTTCGATGGCCTGTTGCCAGCGTTGGAAAACCTACGCTTGCCCTTTCCCCTGGGCGGCACGTCCAATCATTTCAGGCGCACCGCACTGACCAGCATAGGAGCCTGGGATCCATACAACGTGACCGAAGATGCAGACCTTGGGATTCGGCTGGCCCGCTCCGGTTGCCGAGCCGGCACTTTGACCTGCCCGACATACGAGGAAGCACCAATACGGTTTAACATTTGGTTGGGTCAAAGAACGCGGTGGTTCAAGGGCTGGTTCCAGACCTGGCTGGTACATATGCGTCATCCGGTGAGACTGACCAGGGAACTGGGGCTTCGTGGCAGTCTTGCATTTCATGTTCTGATTACGGGCATGCTGATCAGCCTGATCCTTCACCCCTTTCTCTACTACCATTTAATGGTGGACGGATATCTGCTTGCCAATGGCCAAACAACGGCTTGGCGCGCTGCTGTGTTGGGAATTGATACCACAACGCTTGTGCTGACATACCTATCGGTGATTATGCTGGCCTTGAAAACATTGCCGCTACGCCAGCTAAGCACACTGAGCTGCAAACTTTGGCTCCTGCCCGCCTATTGGCTTGTGATGTCGCTGGCCGCCTGGTGCGCCCTTTGGGAATTGTGCCGACGCCCGCACCATTGGCAAAAAACGCCACATCGCTCATTCTGTGCCCGTAATTCATGATGAGTTGCGGCGGGAGCAAGGTCGGATGGCAATGCAAATAGGCTGCGTGACGCCGCTTGCATCCATGTCAAAGAATCCTTCTTGGCTGAACCATCCGGCTCTTGCACTGTCGGTTGCGATTCAGCATGTTCGCATCATGAAAAGTCTTGCACGCATTCTTTCCCTGTTTGCCATAGTGCTTGCGACCATGTTGGTGTCGCAGGCAAGCGACGCGCAGCTTGGTCTTGCAACCTCCAAGAACGAGGCCGCACCAAGTAGTGGCCTTGAACTCCTATTGGACGAAGCACGCAAGGACGGATCAACGGTTATCGTCGTTCAGCCGCCAAAAAAGGATGCATCCATCTCGGGTACAGCCAGCTCCCTGCGGGCACAATCTTTTCTTAATGCCCGCAAGGAAGTCAGAGCTATTTTGCTGTCCAGCCCGCAGCTGTTATCCAATATCCAGGGCACGCTGAAAGCAGCCAGCCCTGACGGTGGCTGGTTCTGGTTGTTCCGGGCAGTCGGAACCGCCTTGTTGGGCCTCGTGATTGGCTGGTACGCAACGCGACCGATCATCCGATGGGCCATCCGCAATGTGTTCACCAAGACCGATATTGATCCTGAAACATCGGCGGACAGAATCTCCTACCTGCTCTCACGGGCCTTGTTTGCCTTGATCTATGTCCTTGTCTATCTGGCAGTGGCCATGCTGGTGGCCATAATTCTCGATTCCGGCCACGAACCTTCCAGGCGCGCGATTTTTGAGATCATTGTATGGTATTGTGCCTACCGTTTCCTGCGCCACGGCATATCATGGAACCTGTTTGCCGGTGAAATGCCAAAATATCGCCTGGTCAATCTGAGCGATGATGAAGCTGTCAGACTGCATTCCTACTTTCACATAGGTGTTGCGCTGTTCGCCAGTTTTGCCGCTATTGCACGTTTTTTGGGGTTTACTGGAGCAGATCAGATCGCGGCCGGCCTAACCGGTGTGATGACCGTAGAGAACATCAAGTTCCTGCAGATTTGCGCCGCAACCCTGGCAACCGTTGGATTGATTGCATACATGATAGGTGGTTGGAAGGCCTGGCAGCATATTTTCGCACCTTCTGATCCGACTGCGGAATTTTACACGTTGCGCAAGAATATCGCTCGTGTCGTTCCTGTTATTGTTCTGTTTTATGCATTTGCATCACTCGGCATGTTTGTATTTCGATTGGCGCTGGATCTCCCCTCGCCCGGTGAGTTGATCGTTGCGCCCTTTGTAATTTTTTACCTGGCGCTTGTGGTTTATGGCCTGACGCTAATCGTCATTCAGGCCCTCTATAACAGACGCATCAACAAATTTGAGGCCTTGGCTGCGGCGGAGCACCAACGGCAGGAGGAAGAACGGGCGCAAGTAGACACCGATGCCGGTGAAGTCATGGAAGTTGGACCCAACACAGTCACATCCGAAATATTTGAGTATCAACCACTTTTCAGATCACTTTTTGAAAACGCTGCCCTGGCAATAATTGCAACAATCTCGCTGCGGGAACTGGCGCGTGTTTGGGGTGTCCCAGTGGGCCAGGATGGTAATATGTGGTCTGCAGCGCTGAACATCATACTTACCATAGTGCTGGGGTGGCTGGCTTGCGATGCAGTTAAAATCTTTGTTGACAAGAAGCTCGAGGAAGAGGGCGGTGAGCCTGCTCAGGTTGAAATGGGTGGTGATGGTGGCGGAGCCGGTGTCACCCGGACTGCCACGCTTTTGCCGATCCTGCGCTATGCGCTGATCGTCATCATATTTGCTATTGCGGGCATGGTGGTCCTGTCCCGTATGGGTATTGATATCGCACCTGTATTTGCTGGCGCCGGAGTTATCGGCATAGCAGTCGGCTTTGGTGCTCAAACGCTGATCCGGGATATTTTCTCTGGCGCATTCTTCTTGATGGATGATGCCTTTCGCCGGGGTGAATATGTGGAAATTGAAGGTGTACGCGGCACCGTGGAAAAAATTTCAATTCGCTCCTTCCAGCTGCGTCATCATCTGGGGGCCTTACACACGATTCCCTTCGGCGAAATCAAGCAACTCACCAATTATTCCCGCGACTGGGTGCTGATGAAGCTGCCGCTGAGGGTCACCTATGACACGGACACCGAAAAAGTGCGCAAACTGGTGAAGAAGCTAGGTCAGGAATTGCTCAACCATCCACAAGTTGGCCACACCTTCATGCAGCCTCTCAAGAGCCAGGGTGTCTACAAAATGGAAGATAGCGCGATGATCATTCGCGTCAAATACATGACCAAGCCCGGTGAGCAATTTGTTACTCGCAAGGTGGTCTATGAAAGCATCCAGGACCTATTTGCTCGAGAAGGCATCCACTTCGCTCACAAGGAGGTGACTGTGCGGTTGGCCGACAAGCCGGTCGACGAGTTAACAGAAGAAGAAAAACAAGCCGTGACAGCGGCAGCCCGCAGCGTTATCGATCAAGAAGAACAGGCAATGCAATCTGCGGCAGGGGGTAAACCAGCTGATGGCGGACGCTGAGGCCGAGTTGGATATTTCCAGCCCCATTGGTACACGCCGCGCGGGGCCTGGTCAGCATCTGATCTGGAAACTCTGCGACTGGCCCATTCTGCCGCAAGAGATGCGGCGAAGACTGCGCAAGCGATTTGCTCGCAAAATTGTCGGACCATTTGACATCATCCATGCGGACATCAGACTGCGCCTCTATCCCGCGGAAAATTATTGCGACCGGGTTTTGTTCGGACGCGGAGAGTTGCCGGAACTTGCTGAACATCAAGCGCTCCTGCCACTGCTCACCGCTGGCATGGTGTTTGTGGATATTGGTGCCAATATCGGAACCTATTCACTCTATGTCGCCGCACAACTCCAGGGCGATTGCACGATCCTGGCCTTTGAACCTCATCCACGCACCTATCAAAAACTGGTCTTTAATCTGCAGGCCAATTCCGTGCCCGTCTCCATGGCCCACAATCTTGGAATTGGACCCGAGAGCAGCGAAGTTGATCTATGGTCCGACGGTGGAAGTAATATCGGTCACACTTCGATGGTCAAGGAAGGTACATCCAATCCAAAAATCAGCCACCGAGTATACATCTCTTCCCTGCTTGAGGTGCTCGTCAGGGAAGGCATTGACCACATAGACTTACTTAAAATTGATATTGAGGGGTTTGAAGATCAGGCGCTGACACCGTTCTTCGAGAAAGCTGACAGGTCTCTTTGGCCGCGTGCCATATTAATTGAGATCGCTCATCAAGCCATCTGGCAAAGTGATCTGATGGGCCTGCTTGGTTTGAACGGATATCGTGAGATTTTTCGCACGGATGAAAACCGGCTTCTGGTACGCGACGATTAACGCTGTCTCAGGCGTCGCCCTCAACCACACCAACAAAGGGAAGTTCGCGAAACGCGTAAGCCACGTCCATACCGTAGCCGACAACAAAATGATCCGGGCACTCAAAGCCGGTATAGTCGGCATCAACCTTGGCCTTACGTTTGGAATGCTTGTCCAGCAAAACGGCGATTTCGACATTGCGGGCACCGCGTTCCACCATGAGGTCGCGGGCAAATTCCAGCGTATTGCCAGATTCCAAAATGTCATCGATTAGAAGTACGTCTCGCCCCTTAACCTCGCTATCTATGTCACGCAGGATTCTGACACCGCCCGATTCGGTCCCTTTGCCGTAGCTCGACAGGGTGATGAATTCTACTTCCGGTGCGATACCCTGTGCATGCATAGCGCGAATCAGATCAGCGGCAAAGATGAAAGAGCCCTTGAGGATGGCTATCACCAACAAGTCGTGATGAACCTTCCCATGCATTTCGGCTGCCATCGCCAGATTGCGTTCCGCAATCTGCTGGGCGGAAAACAGGGTTGAGATGCGCTTTCCGCGAACTTCTATCATGACTCACTCGGTTTAGGGCTGCGACGCCTTATCTAGAACCTTTGTGGGCGCGAATTCAACGTCAACATTCATAGAGGTGTCGGGAAAATCGTGGGCAATTGCGGTAAATCTGCTTTTTTCACCCGCCTTCAGGCTGGCCTTGTTAGCCGTCACCGTCCAAGCATAGAGGTTTGAGTTCTGCTTGTCGCGCATTGTCAGGCGTACCGGGGGTACGGGCACGGTATTATCGGCGACATTCTTGATTTCACCACGAACGATCAACTGACGAATGCCGTCCTTGTTGGTTCGCGTTGTCACTACCTGACCAATTTCAAGACCCGGTGTCTTGGAAACCAAACCGGCGGCTTGATAGATCACTGTCGTATTCGGGGCGATCTGCATGATCGTATCGCGCAACCCGACACTGCCAGCAAGAAGCATCATGCAAGCCAGAACGGTTGCGGGCCAGAACAGTGAAACTCGTGGCTTTATGGCCTCACCCGGTGCTCGGTCCACATAAAGGGCTGAACTCTCCGAAGTTGCGTTGTCGAGCGAGTTCGGCATTACCACGGGTTGCACTGTCTTGATCGCATTTCCGTTGTCCACCAGATCCTCAAGATCAGGCGATAGTGCGGGAGCATCCATCTTGATTCGCGCTGTGGAGCCTGAAGCCATCTGCCATTCGTGCTCGCACCGGCTGCACTGGAGAATGCGCGTCTTTATCAGTTCCAACGGCGGATCGCGAAAACGGGTTTCACAAGATGGGCAAACAACAGTCATGATAGCCTTCTTACTCAAACATGCGGGTAGCGTTCGGCGAACGGCGTGCACTGCGCGCCGGGCAGGTTCGAAACAGGGTTGACAAACTCTTGCCAAATCTAATGTAAAAATGGTTAACGCTTCACTTATGGCTGGGTTGGGAAGTTTCAAAACCCATGTAATTTCATTTGTCATACCATGGTGTTCTGTCGAATATGTTAAGCCTGTGTTAACCATAAATGCCCGACACCACAGTTGAACCAGGTAACACGTGTATGCAGAGATCCAGATGATCCGATTTGAGAATGTCGGTGTACGCTACGGAATGGGTGAGGAGGTTCTCAAAGACCTTACATTCGCCATCGAAGCCGGGTCATTTCAGTTTTTGACCGGGCCATCGGGGGCGGGGAAAACCAGTCTGTTGCGTCTGCTGTTCCTGTCCCTGCAACCCACGCGGGGCATGATCCAGGTTTTTGGACAGGATGCCGCGACACTCTCGACCCGAGAATTGCCTGCCATCAGAAGGCGTATCGGCATTGTATTTCAAGATTTTCGATTACTGGATCACCTCACCTTGTACGAGAACGTGGCTCTGCCATTGCGCGTGCGGGGCAAGGAAGAAACAGGTTATCGAAAAGACGTTGTCGACCTGTTGAAGTGGGTTGGATTGAGTGAGCGTATTGATGCTTATCCCACGGTTCTGTCGGGCGGTGAGCAACAACGCGCAGCAATAGCTCGCGCTCTGATCGACCAGCCAGAGGTCCTGTTGGCGGATGAACCAACGGGCAATCTTGATCCGACGCTGGCACGTCGCCTGCTCCGCCTTTTCATAGAACTTAACCGCAATGGAACTTCGGTGGTTATTGCCACCCATGATTTGAATCTGATGGATCAGTATGACGCGCGCAGACTGGTGTTGAGCGAAGGGCGTTTGCAAATCTATGACTGAGTCCTTCCCAACCCATTACAGCCGGGACGATCGGGAAAATACGCCTGATCCTTTGATGCGTGACCGCGACCAGCATTCAATCGTGCCAAAGGAATCCGTTGCCAGTTCCGCGCTGACGCTGGTGATTGCAATCATGGCTTTCCTGGCCAGCCTGACATTGGGTGCGGTTAGTCTGGTCAATGATACAGCCCAGGGGTGGCAGAGCGATATCTCTCGCGAGATTACCATTCAGGTCAAGCCCGTGGACGGAGTTGAGATTGATGAGGCTGTGAATTCGGCACGTCAAATTGCTGCGAGCTTCGCGGGTGTGAGTGGTACGACGATCGTCAATGACGAAGCCATGAAGGAATTGCTGGAACCCTGGCTTGGGGGAGGCCTGAGTCTTGACCAATTGCCTGTACCCCGCTTGATCACAATTACAATCGATAGCAATGAACCTCCGGATATTGGTGCATTGCGCACAAAGCTGACGCAATCGGTTCCCGGCGCCAGTCTGGATGACCATCGCGCCTGGATTGACCGGCTGACGAGCATGGCGCGAACTATGATCCTTGTAGGCATTTTGATTTTCTTACTGGTCATGTCGGCAACCACCTTGACGGTCATCTTTGCGACACGGGGTGCCATGGCGGGCAATCAGCACGTAATCGAAGTATTGCATTTTGTGGGAGCCGAACAGAGCTTTATCGCCAATGAGTTTCAAAAACATTTTTTGATGCTTGGCTTGAAGGGCGCGCTGGCAGGCGGTGTACTTGCACTGATCAGTTTCCTTTTGGTTAGCCTGTGGATGCGCGGCCTGATAACCGACCCGTCCAGCGATCAAGTTTCAGCCCTGTTTGGGACATTTTCAGTTGGACTGAGTGGTTATGCAGGTACTGTCTTGCTGATCTTTGCCATTTCACTGCTCGCCGCACTAACCTCGCGATATACGGTGTTGCGCCATGTTGGAGTGCTTGACGGCAACAAGGCAGTTCGCCACTCTCAAGATTGATCGCCCTTTAAATATGAAGTAGGGGGTGGCTGATTGACCAGACCGATTGGGCAAGAGGTTGCCTTGACGCAAATTAAACTGCCAGACACGAAGTCTTCTCCATCCGTCTTCAACCGGATCATGGGTTTCTTTGCGCGGATCTTAGCATGGCTGTTTCGAAGTTCTATGAAGCTCGTCTTGATCGCACTCTTTATTGCCCTTGGTCTGTTTATTGGCGGTTTCCTGCAGTTCACCAACACCATATCCACTACGACACCACCTTCTCAGGTTGAAACAGCTGAGGCCATTGTTGCGCTCACCGGGGGGTCAGCCCGCATTGGCGCGGCTCTTGATCTTCTTGAACAGGGCAAGGGAAAGCGACTCCTCATTTCCGGTGTCAATGTCGACACCAAGATGAGCGATATTGCATCCATGCATCCGCAAAAGGCCGATCTCTTTGACTGTTGTGTTGATCTGGAACGTGTGGCGGAAAACACGCATGGCAATGCCGTTGAAACCGGGCGTTGGATGCAGGACAACAACTATTCCAGCCTGATCATCGTCACCAGCGCCTATCACATGCCTCGCAGCCTTTTGGAATTTCAGCGTCAATTGCCGGACGCAATGCTTTTTCCCTTTCCAGTTGGTCTTGAGACCACCCACCATGAGGGATGGTGGAAAGAGACCTCAACCTTGCGCCTCATGGTCAATGAATTTGCCAAATATCTTGGCGCCAGAGCGCAGGATTACCTGTCTCCACAAACGATAGAAATATTGCGCAACAGCATGTGGCAACCAGACTCACAGTAACTTGTATCAGGGTAAAGTCAGTTTCCAACGATCAAGTCATGAATGGTTTTTTGGGCCTTTTTTCGCAAGACAGCATTCACTCGCTGTCTTAGGCTTGCGGTCTTTTGATCATCTACGTCTTCGCCAGACCCCGGGCGAGATCGGTATGGAGGGCGGCTCTTGGGCATGGGAATGGTTTGCGGCAGGTCCAGGTAATAAAAAGGCTGGCCCGGCAGCTCCTGCAATGGCAAATCCCGCAACGCAACTGTCATGAATTCTTTCCATGCCTTTGCCGGCAGTGATCCACCGGTGATCTTTCGAGTAGGTTGATTATTGTCATTGCCGAACCAAACACCGGTGATCAAATGGGCTGTGTGCCCGACAAACAGGGCATCCCTGAATCCCTGACTGGTCCCGGTTTTTCCACCAGCAACATGTCCATTGAGAGCGGCATTGCGGCCCGTACCTGTTTGCACAACCCGTTTCAGCATGGTGTTCATCATGCCCAGCGCACTGGGCTCAATAACCTGTATGGGGAGGGCAAGTTTGCGCTTGTACAACAGCTTTCCCGAGCTCGTTGTAATCCGGCTTATCAGGTAGGGATCTGCTCTTAAGCCCCCATTTGCAAATGGAGCATAGGCTGCGGTCAGTTCCAGAAGACTGAGTTCTGATGTTCCCAGCGCCAGGGATGCGTTGGTTGCAAGTTTTGATCCAACCCCCAGCCTTCTGGCGGTTGCCGCAATCCTGTCCGGCCCCGCCTCGACCGTAAGCCGTGCAGCAATCGTGTTGATGGAATCGGCCAGTGCATCGGCCAGGGTGACCGGGCCACGATAGGTCTGGTCATAGTTCGCTGGTTGCCATTTTCCATATTTCACGGGCCGGTCCTGTAGTACCGATTTGGGGTTATAGCCCCGTTCAATAGCGTTAAGCCAGACAAAGGGTTTAAAGGCTGATCCTGGCTGACGTCGGGCCTCGACAGCCCGGTTGAACTGGCTCTTGCCATAATCGCGTCCGCCAATCAGAGCACGAATGGCTCCATCACCTGCCAATGCCACCAGCGCCGCTTGAGAAACTTTGCGGCGCTCTCCATGTCGGTCAAGGGACCCGCTCAGGATTTCCTGAGCTGCCGCCATCATGTAAGGGGACAGGGTGGTTTCAACGACAATGTCCTGATCGACCTCACCCAGCAAATCATGCACCTGACGGACGATCATGTCGGCAGCATAATGTTCCGGGCCTGATCTAAAGTGACGGGCATTTTCACCTGGTTTTATGCGACTGAGATCAATTGCACCTGGCTTGATAAAACCCTCACGCTGCATCGCCGCGAGGACGGTTTCAGCTCGACTTTGCGCCAGCTGCGGATTGCGCGCCGGCGAAAATCTCGTTGGAGCCTTGAGCAATCCAGCAAGCAACGCCGCTTCCGCTATTGTTACATCACGGGCCGCCTTGCCAAAATAACGACGCGCAGCCGCGTCGACGCCAGTGGCTCCGGCACCAAAATAAACCCGGTTCAGGTAGAGTTCGAGAATTTCTGCCTTGGAATAATTGGCTTCGAGCCAGAAAGAAAGCACCAGTTCCTGAACCTTGCGCCCAAAGGTCCGGTCAGGTGTCAAAAACAGGTTCTTGGCCAATTGTTGAGTGATGGTAGATCCACCTTCACGCAGCTTTGTCTGCATCAGATTACGCGCCATTGCACGGCCGAAGCCGATTGGATCAAATCCGAAATGTTTGTAAAATCGATGATCCTCGATGGCGATCACTGCCTGCGGAATATAAGGCGACATGTCTTCAAGGCGCAAAGCCTTGCCGCCGGTCAGTCCACGATTGGAGATCAGACTCGCGTCCTGTGCCACAATGCGCATATTCGGTGGCCGCTCCGGAATGGCCCAATCATCTGCGTTGGGCAAATGGGCTGCATAAAATCCGGTAATCCCGATGGCAATGATGCCGCCCCAAAGACCAAAAACGGCTCCCCAATAGGTCAGCCGTGGTAATGGACGCAGGAACACTCGCATGAGCCGCCAGATCAGCGAAGGGCGTGCACTGGTTTTCTTTCTGCCAGATTTGCGCGGCTTGGATCGCCGTGAAGCCCGCTCAGACTTCGTAGCCTGGACGTCAGCACGGGACGTTTCGGTGAACCTGGGTTCGGTTCTCTTGCTTTTTCCGATCTTGCGCGCCATTGGCCGTTCTTTGGCGAGAGGTATGCTCAGACCGGCAGTTTAAAGGTAGCGGTTTAACCTGCTGTAAAAACCTTGAATTTGTAGATGGTGGGCTTTCAAGTTACCTTTAGTCAAAATCTTTTAAAAACAGCCATTTAAATCTAACACGAGGAATCCTGTTCATGCTTTCCTAACCACATTTGCGACTTTACGCTGCAAAGAGTGGCAAGGGATGAAACCTTGACCGGTGTTGCACAACCTGAAGTTCTGACCACTATTGCGCCAGTGCGGCCAGAACCCGTGCCCACGACCGCGTGCCCTTGTGGTAGCTGTTCAGTTCATATTTCTCATTTGGCGAGTGGATGGCATCATCAGCAAGAGCGTATCCGATCAACAGGGAATCCATTCCCAACTGCCGTTTGAAGTTACCCACGATGGGGATCGACCCGCCACCGGCAATAATGGCCGTTGCTTTGCCCCACTCTTCGGTTAATGCGTCAGCTGCCTTCGCCAGTTCCGGCAGGTTATAATCGAGTTGCGTCGCCGGCCCGCGGCCATGGGCGATAAACGATGCGGTACAATCTTCCGGCAAGCGCTCTTCAACATGTTTGCGGAAGGCCGCGGCAACTTTGTCAGGGTCTTGTTTGCCAACCAGTCGGAATGAAACTTTGGCTGAGGCCTGCGCTGCAATCACCGTTTTGAAACCGTCACCAGTATAACCTCCTGTAATGCCATTGACCTCTGCGGTCGGGCGTGCCCAGGTCTGCTCAAGAACGGAGCGGTTGGCTTCACCCGATGGCATGGACAGGCCAATGGATCCCAGGAAATCGGCAGCGGAAAAGCCAAGCCCTTCCCACATCTGCTTGATGTTGTCGGGAGTTTCTTCCACGCCGTCATAAAATCCTTCCAGCGTTACAGCACCGGACTCATCGTGCAGGTCAGCCAGAATTTTTGACAGAATATGAATTGGGTTTTGCGCGGCCCCGCCATAATAACCGGAATGCAGATCGCGATTGGCCGCGTGAATGGTAACTTCATCGGACGCCATTCCCCGCAAGGCGGTTGTGATGGCGGGGGTTTCCGCATCCCACATGCTGGTATCGCAGACCAAAGCAAGATCACAGCGCAATTCGTCAGCTGCCTCGTCAAGAAAGGCGTCCAGAGAAGGCGAACCGGACTCTTCCTCTCCTTCAAACAGGATTGTAACCCGGCACGGCAGACCGCCAGTGGCTTCCTTCCAGGCCCGGCAAGCCTCGACAAAGGTCATCAACTGACCCTTGTCATCAGACGATCCGCGACAATAGAAACGCTTGCGCCCGTCCACTTCCTTCATTGTTGGTTCAAAAGGTGGCGTTTCCCACAATTCTACAGGATCAACCGGTTGGACATCATAGTGTCCGTAAAACAAAACATGTGGGCTGCCTTCCGGACCATCATGATGAGCAACGACCATTGGGTGGCCAGGCGTATCGCGCAAGCTGGCGTCAAATCCGATGCTGGCGAGCACATCAACCAGATATTGTCCGGCCTTGCGGCATTCAGCCTTGTAGGCCGGATCGGTGGAAATACTCTCGATCTTCAGCAAGGTGAACAGTCTGTCGAGTGACGCCTCCAGATTGGCATCGACGGTTTCAAGGGTCTTGTTCAGATCGCTCATTACTGGCTCCACAAAAAGATCGGCCGGATCTCGTCCCGGCACATACTCGGCTCTATGTGCATCATTTGAATTCAATAAAAAAGAGCCCCTGTCATCCATTCAACACATTGGATAGCAGGGGCTCAAGACGCATCGCTGAAACCACCTCAGGAGAGGGGAAATAAGGCGATCTCAACTGCCAGGTCAAAAAATCGGGGAGTATTTTTGCCCAGCCCGCTGGTGCGTTACCAGCTTGACTCTTACGTGATGTCGAATAGTGACGATTTCAAGACACTCGAGCCTTGCAAATCATTACAAAAACGTGAGGGTTTCGTGAGCTTGTCTTGCAATACCGGCCCAGCTTGCGCATCGTTGCACTCCAGAGTGTCAATTGGTTTATGAATTCCATGAAAAAGGGTGATCATCTCTATCTGATCGACGGATCGGCGTATATTTTTCGCGCCTATCACGCATTGCCGCCACTAACCCGCAAGAGTGACGGATTGCCCATTGGTGCCGTTTCTGGTTTCTGCAACATGCTCTGGAAGTTGTTGCAGGATGCCCGAGACACTGCAGTTGGTGTTGTACCAACCCATTTTGCTGTGATTTTTGACTATTCGTCGACCACCTTCCGCAATGACATCTATCCTGAATACAAAGCCAATCGCGACGCTCCACCGGAGGACCTTCGTCCACAGTTTGGAGTGATCCGCACGGCAACTGTTGCCTTCAATGTGCCTTGCATCGAAAAAGAGGGATATGAAGCCGACGATCTGATCGCTACCTATGCCCGTAAGGCCAGCGAGATTGGCGCCGATGTGACGATTGTGTCTTCCGACAAGGACCTGATGCAATTGGTGAGCCCGTCGGTGATTATGTATGACACGATGAAGGACCGACGGGTCGGTGTTGACGAGGTGATTCAAAAATTTGGTGTTGGGCCGGAAAAAATGATCGACCTTCAGTCGCTGTCAGGAGATTCCACCGACAATGTGCCAGGCGTCCCCGGAATTGGTCCCAAAACGGCAGCCCAACTGCTTGAGGAATTTGGAACATTGGAGGAATTGCTCGAGCGGGCCAGTGAAATCAAGCAAAACAAACGCCGTGAAAATCTGATTGAATTTGCCGATCAGGCCCGCATTTCCAAGAGGCTTGTCACGCTGGACCAGGAAACACCACTGGATGTTCCGCTGGAAGATCTGGCCCTGCACCCGGTGGACGGACCGCGCCTGATCGCCTTCCTCAAGGGCATTGAATTGAACACGCTGACCCGCAGAGTGGCGGCGGAGACTGAGACCGACGCAGCGTTGATAGAGGCGGATCAGGTCAGCATTGAAGGTTATGAACAGCGTGGTCCGGACCTTGATGGCGCTGCGGATTCAGAAAATGCAACAGATGATCCGCTGGCCGATGTTCCAACAGGAGATGGGCCTGCCTTTGTGCCAGATCAATTGGTGCAAAATCTGGCAGCGTCTGCAGCCAGTACTGAAATCGACAATTCGGCCTATGATACAGTGCGCGATATTGCCGCTCTGCAAAGTTGGATCGAGGAAGCAATGGATCTCGGTGTGGTGGCAGTGGACACGGAAACAACATCGGTTGATGCCATGCAGTGCGAGTTGGTGGGCGTGTCTTTGGCAACCCGCCCGGGCAAGGCCTGCTACATCCCGCTTCTGCATGCCAAGAACGGTGCTCTCGACACTCAGGACATGTTTAGCGAAGGGCTGGACCCTGACCAGATTCCCCTGCGCGAAGCTCTTGACCTGCTAAAACCATTGCTGGAATCACCAGCTGTGCTCAAAATTGCACAGAACATGAAATATGACCTGCTGGTGCTATCGCGCTATGGCATCGATGTAGGCCCGTTTGATGACACGATGCTGCTTTCCTATGTTGTGGATGCAGGGCGCTCCAAACACGGCATGGATGCCCTTTCGCAATCGATTCTTGGCCACACACCCATTCCGTTCAAGGAAGTTGCCGGGTCGGGCAAATCAATGGTCACATTCGACAAGGTTCCTATCGACAAGGCCACCGCCTATGCAGCCGAAGATGCCGACGTCACTCTGCGCCTCTGGCAAGTGCTGAAACCGCGACTTGCCTCAGAGCGCATGGCGACAGTTTACGAGAGGCTTGAACGCCCGCTTGTTGATGTAATCTGCCGGATGGAAGCACGCGGAATATCTGTAGATTCACAAATCCTGTCACGCCTTTCGGGGGACCTGGCTCAAAAGGCGGCGGGTCTTGAAGATGAAATTTACAATCTGGCAGGGCGCAAGTTCAATGTTGGCTCCCCCAAGCAGCTTGGTGAAATTCTGTTTGGTGAGTTGAATTTGCCCGGAGGCAAGAAAACAAAATCCGGTCAGTATGCCACCGGGGCACAGGTTCTCGAAGATCTGGCAGCAGAGGGCCACGAACTGCCCCGCAAGATTGTTGACTGGCGGCAACTGACCAAGCTGAAGTCCACATATACCGATGCTTTGCCAGGGTTCATAAACCCAACAACCGGTCGGGTGCACACATCCTACGCAATGGCCTCTACGTCCACCGGTCGGCTTTCATCGTCTGATCCCAATCTGCAGAACATTCCCGTGCGAACCGAAGAAGGGCGCAAGATACGAACAGCCTTTGTGGCAGAACCGGGCCAAAAGCTTGTCAGTGCGGACTATAGCCAGATTGAGCTTCGCGTGCTGGCCCATGTGGCCGATATTGCACAGCTCAAGCAGGCCTTTGCCGATGGCATTGATATTCACGCCATGACGGCCAGCGAAATGTTCAACACACCTGTTGAAGGTATGGATCCGATGATTCGCCGACAGGCCAAGGCGATCAATTTTGGCATAATATACGGGATTTCTGCATTCGGGCTGGCCAATAATCTGGGCATCAGCCGCGGTGAAGCTTCCGACTATATCAAAATGTATTTTGAACGTTTCCCGGGTATTCGAGACTATATGGAAGACACCAAGGCCTATGCCCGCGAACATGGCTATGTAGAAACGATTTTTGGCCGAAAAGCTCACTATCCCGAGATCAAGTCTCCTAACCCGCAAATGCGGGCTTTCAATGAGCGTGCCGCCATCAATGCACCCATTCAGGGTAGCGCCGCCGACATTATTCGACGCGCAATGGTCAGGATGGAACCCGCACTATGCGCGGCTGGTCTGGATGCCAAGATGTTGCTCCAGGTGCATGACGACCTGATCTTTGAAGTGCCAGATGATCAAGTCGACACAACGATAGATAAGGTTGTTTCGGTTATGGAACAGGCTGCAATGCCGGCTCTTGAACTTAAAGTACCGCTCAAGGTCGACGCCCGCGCGGCGCAGAACTGGGACGAGGCCCATTAGAAGGCATTCTTGATGAGCGAAAGACGGCCACAGCGTTGATGCTGTGGCCACCCCCGGACTTGCCCGCTATTGCGTCGCTCCGGTGGCGATAGGAAGATCCGGTCTGGCGCTCCATTCCACCATTGACCCGTCATAGACACGGACATTCTTCTTGCCCAACACCTCGCTCAGTACAAACCAGTTTGTTGACGCCCAATGCCCGGTGTTGCAATAGGAGATAACCGGTTTGTCATCTGCCACAAGACCGGCAACCTTGGTCAGAGCGGCCTTGTCCAGCAATGAGGCGGACCCATCTTTGAAAAACTTGTGGTTGTCGAGATTGACGGACTGGGGAATACGTCCGGTTCGGGCAGCCTTGGGATGTTTTGCATCACCAATATATTGTTTGTCGGGGCGGCCATCCAGAATCTGGACATCGCTGGACTTGTAGGAAGCCTGGACCTCATCCAGTGACACGTTCAGCCTTGCAACAAATTTGGCCTTGTATTTCACCGGTGCAGGCGCGGCCGACTGCGTTGTGACTGGTCTTCCCGCGGCTTCCCAGGCGCTCTGTCCACCCTGCAGAATTGAGACCCTGTCATGGCCCAGCTGTTTCAGCGTCCAGTACACACGGGCAGCCGAGCCAAAGTCTGTCGCATTATTGCCCGAAGACACCAAAACAACATGGTCGGCATTGGCAACACCCAAACGGCCTAGCAAATCTTCAAGCGCAGCCGTATCGGGTAACAGACCAACTACACCATCCCGGCTCTTGCGCCATCCTGCCGTCAGATAATTGGCTTCAACTGCTCCGGGAATATGACCCTTGGCATATCCCTGACCCTCCTTGAGGCCAATTTTCGAGCGCACATCGATTATGTCGACCGAGTTCTGGTTTGCGCTCAACCAGTCAACTGAGACCAGCGGACCGCCGCTTGCAAAGGCAGAGGATGGTGCCATCAACACAGCAGTCAGAAAAAGGGCGGAAAGTTTGGATTTCAACATGAGGAACCTCAATCGGGAATTTGCTTGCGCGCAAACTATCAAGATCAAGATTTTGAATACAGAAACGTCCTATGCGTCAGCTGATCGGAAATAGCATTGAATTTCTTCAATCAAGAAATGTTTGCAAAGTTTTTCCAATGAACGGCAATGCGAGCCGGTCAAGTAAAACAGATTGCTCAGAAAACTGGGCATTGCCTGACCGGCAGAAGCCCAAATCCATCAGACTGAATCGCCGTCAGTGTCGCTTACCTGTTCCGACTCCTCTTCGGTGGGGGCAGCCGTTTCCTCAAACTTCGGCCCACCCTTGGCAACGCCAACCATGGCCGGCCGCAGCACACGCTCGCCAATCTTGTAACCTTCCTGTACCACCTGGGCCACTGAATTGTTGGGCAGCTGCGGGTTTGGCATTTCAAACATCGCCTGATGGAAGTTTGGATCAAACTTTTCACCTTCGGGATTAAATTTACTGACGCCAGCATTGGTCAGAGCTTTCAACAATTCCCTTTCGGTCAATTCAACCCCTTCGATCAAGGCTTTGAATTCATCCGATCCGGATTCGCGCTTCTCAGGCGGAACCGCTTGAATTGCGCGCTGCAGATTGTCGCCAACGCCCAGAAGATCGCGTGCAAAATTAGCCACAGCATAGCTGCGTGCATCGGTGATCTCGCGGGCCGTGCGTTTGCGCAGATTGTCCATTTCCGCAATGGTGCGCAGCGTACGGTCTTTCAATTCTTCGTTTTCAGCTTTCAATTTGTCCAGCACAGACAGGATTTGCGCAGGATCATTGGAATCCGCCGGTTGCTCTTCCTCGCTCTCGGCAGCATCCAGTTCAGCCTGCTCCTGTTCCTCGCGAAGCTCTTCTTCTGCTTCGATATCATCGAAAAATTCATCTTCTGGACGACGGTTTCCCGACATGGCGAACCTCAAGGACTTAGAATGTGATTTCAGACCCGCATATCGGACGGGGCGCGGCAAAAATCAAGGCAAAGCTTGACCAGTGACACCAAAAACATGCCTGTGGTGCGAGATCAATAGAGCAATTTGCTGACCACTTGTGCCGTATAGTCAACCATTGGCACGATGCGGGCATAATTAAGACGTGTCGGGCCAATAACACCCACAGCTCCGATAATGCGTTGATCGCTGTCACGATAGGGCGCAACAACCACTGAAGAACCTGACAGGGAAAACAGCTGGTTTTCAGAACCAATAAAGATTTTAACCCCTTCCCCCTGTTCTGCAAGATCAAGCAGTTGCATGAGACCATCTTTGGTTTCCAACTCGTCAAACAGGTGCCGCAGGCGACCCAGGTCTTCCTGCGCATCCACGCTTTCCAGCAAATTGCCACGCCCTCTTACAATAAGTTGTGGCATCTGATTGCTGCTGGCTCCAGCCCATGTAGCCAGACCCTGATCCACCAGCGACTTTGCCAGCGTATCCAATTCATCGCGTGCGTTGCGCAAACGCGCCGCAATCGATTGTCGCGCCTCGCTCAAGGTTTTACCGGCGATATGGGCATTGAGATAGTTGGACGCCTCAATCAATATAGATGCAGACAGGCCGGGTGGCAGGTCGAGAATACGATTTTCCACCGCTCCATTTTCACCAACCATAACCACCAGCGCCTTGGTGGCCTCCAGGCGAACAAATTCGATATGTTTCAGCCTCACATCCGCCTTGCCGGCAATCACCAGACCGGCCCCCTGAGTCAGGCCAGACAGCATCTGGCTGGCCTCTGTCAGCATGGCGTCAACGGTTTTATCACGCCCTGCTGCCTTGACCTGCGCTTCTATTGAAATGCGTTCGGCCTTGGTCAGGTCTCCAAATTCGAGAAAACCGTCAACAAAATAGCGTAACCCGATTTCCGTCGGCATGCGTCCTGCCGAAACATGTGGCGCATATATCAGGCCCAGATGTTCCAGATCACTCATGACATTGCGGATGGAAGCGGGAGACAGGGACACCTCCAGTTGTCGTGCCAGATTGCGCGATCCCAGCGGCTCGCCTGTTTCCAGGTAGGTCTCAACAATATGGCGGAAGATAGCACGAGATCGTTCGTCGAGCGTATCGGCCTGCCTGTCGGTGGCCTGACCGGTCAAGGGTGGGTGCGTCATGTTCATGGGGTAGATATAGAACGTCCTTGCCCCTAGCGCCATACGTCAAGCGCGTCTAAAAGAAGCACAGCTGAACAGATGGAATCAAAAAATGCGACCCTCAAAACGAGCCCCAGATGAAATGCGGGCAGTCACCCTGGAACGGGGATTTTCCAAACACGCCGAGGGGTCATGCCTGATCAAGTTCGGTGATACCCACGTGCTGTGCACCGCATCGCTGGAAGACCGGGTTCCACCTTGGTTGCGCGGTGGTGGCAAGGGTTGGGTTACAGCCGAATATGGGATGTTGCCTCGCTCTACGGGCAGTCGCATGCGGCGCGAATCCACTGCTGGCAAGCAATCCGGGCGCACTCAGGAAATTCAACGCCTTATCGGCCGGTCCCTTCGGGCTGTGGTTGACCTGGAAGCGCTTGGAGAGCGGCAGATATCACTGGATTGTGATGTCATCCAGGCTGATGGTGGAACCCGCACAGCCTCCATCACCGGTGCCTATGTCGCACTGAAGGATTGCCTCAACTGGATGGAAGCACGCTCAATGGTCGGCGCCAATGTGCTCAAGGACAATGTCGCGGCCATATCCTGCGGTATATTCGATGGCACACCGGTGCTCGATCTCGACTATGACGAAGATTCGCAGGCCGAAACCGATGCTAATTTCGTCATGACCGGATCAGGCGGCATAGTTGAGATACAGGGTACGGCAGAAGGCGTGCCTTTCAGTGAAGAGGAATTTGCAACGCTGATTGGTCTGGCCAAAAAGGGCATTGGCGAATTGGTCGATCTGCAAAATCTGTCATTGTAATGAGATCACTTGAAACTGACACGATTCTCCTGGCCAGCCACAATGCGGGCAAACTGGCCGAGTTCAGACAACTTATGCAGCCATTTGGGTTCCAGATCGTGTCTGCCGCCGACAAAGGTTTGCCCGAACCGCCGGAGGACGGAACCACATTTGAACAGAATGCCTATACCAAGGCCTGTGCAGCTGCCAAAGCCACCGGCCTGATTGCTCTGTCCGATGACAGCGGCATTTGCGTTGCTGCACTGAACGGGGAACCCGGTGTCTACACGGCGGACTGGGCCGAAAGTCCCGATGGCACCGGTCGCGATTTCATGATGGCCATGGAAAAGGTTGAAGCCCGGTTGCAGGAAGCGGGAGCGGTTGGCGTCGAACAGCGCAGGGCTTTTTTCTGCGCTGTGCTGTGTCTTTGCTGGCCTGACGGTCATGCGGAATATTTCAGAGGTGAGGCTCATGGACATCTTGTTTGGCCCCCAAGGGGAGAAACGGGATTTGGCTATGACCCCGTCTTCCAACCGGACGGACACAGTCGCACTTTTGGTGAAATGAGCGCTGAAGAGAAACACTCCTGGACCCCGGGTCAGGGGGAAGGCCTCTCACATCGTGCAAGAGCCTTTGCCCAGTTTGCGGAAGCCTGTCTTGACTGAAAATCCAAACAGGGACGACGGATCGCCTGGCTTTGGCATCTACGTGCACTGGCCATTTTGCGCTGCCAAATGCCCCTATTGCGATTTCAATTCCCATGTACGCCACCGGGCACCCGATCAAAGCACCTATGCAACTGCTTTTGAAACCGAAATTGCCCATATGGCAGCCCTGCAACCTGGGCGGCAGGTAACTTCGGTCTTTATCGGCGGCGGTACACCCTCGTTGATGGAACCGGAAACAGTTGCCCGCATTCTAGGTGCAATCGATGACAATTGGCCCACCCTGCCGGGAATGGAAATCACCATGGAAGCCAATCCGACCAGTGTGGAAGCCAACCGTTTTCGCGGTTATCGTGATGCCGGTGTCAACCGGGTCTCGCTTGGGGTTCAGTCGCTCGATGATCAACAACTTAAATTCCTGGGCCGGCTGCACTCGGCCGACGAGGCCAGGCAAGCGATTGCCCTTGCCCGCTCGATTTTTCCCAGACTTTCCTTCGACCTGATCTATGCTCGTCCCGGTCAACGCCTTGATCAATGGAAAGATGAACTGGAATCTGCAATTGATCTCGCCGCAGATCATCTCTCCCTCTATCAACTGACGATTGAGCAGGGTACGCCTTTTTTTGACTTGCACAGGCAAGGTAGATTCTCCGTTCCTGATCCGGAACAGGCCGCGCAGCTTTACGAACTCACGCAGGAAATCACAAACAAGCACGGGCTGCCCGCCTACGAAATTTCAAATCACGCCCAGCCAGGCTGTGAAAGCCGCCACAATCTGACTTATTGGCGGTTTGGCACTTGGGTTGGTGTAGGTCCCGGTGCCCATGGTCGGTTGGAGATGAACGATGGCCGACACGCTATTTCGACAGAACGTCACCCGGAAACCTGGTTGACCAGGGTTCAGGCCAATGGTCACGGACTGGTTGAAAACGAGGTTTTAAGTCTGGAAGATATGGGCGATGAAATGCTTTTGATGGGCCTGCGCCTGAAAGAGGGAATTGACCTCAATCGCTACGAAAGCGAGACCGGCACCCCAATCGATCCCGACCGATTGAATGACCTCATCGGTCTCGACATGATCGAGTTTCCAGAAGACGGCAGCGACGAGGGCAGAAGCGATATCAGCGGCACGATGCAGACGCGCCCGACAAACCGTCACATACGCGCCACAGCGAAGGGCTGGCTGGTTCTGGATGCAGTGATTGCAGACCTGGCAGCCTAAGGCCAGTTTCTACCAGGCGAAACGAGCCGACCCGCCTATTGCGCAGGTGATTTCACAACTTCAAGCGTGTTGGACTGTGAGCCAACCACTTCCACTTTTGTCCCCGCCGGCATGTCAGGACCCGTCACCTTCCAAACTGTGTCTCCAAGCTTTATGCGGCCGGTTCCATTCTCGATTGGATCAACAACAAAAGCCGACTTTCCTATCAGTGCGCTGCCCCTGTCGTTCAGATTAGGCGAATCGGTGACTGAGTTTTTGGAGGACCAGATGTTCTTGCCAATCACAGCACTCAACAGGGACAAGATACAAAAAGCTATAATCTGTGCCTGCCAGGACCACCATGAAGCCCCTTCACCAAACAGAACGGAAACGGCTCCAACAACCAGCGCTGCCAGGCCAAAAAACATAAGGAACACGCCGGGCAAAAGCACTTCCAAGCCTAACAGTATTATGCCCAATAGGACCCAACTCCAGGGTCCCAGATCAGATATGATGCCCAAAATCATGTGTGCGACCTATCCCAGGGACCTTCAGGTTCTGTTTTTCCAGTGGTCGATTTCCCGGCCGTATTTGTTGCTGGGCCGGGGTCTGGAACCCTGGACTGAAGACCACCCTTGCCTGAATCAAAGATTTCCTTTGAAATTTCTCCAATACCGCTCAATGACCCAATCAGGGCTGTGGCCTCCATCGGCAGGATCATCACTTTTTGATTGTCCGCAGCTGCGACAGAGCCAAAAGCCTCAATGTATTTTTGTGCCACAAAGTAATTGATTGCCTGAGAATTTCCCTGCCCGATTGCGTCAGAGACCATAGTGGTGGCCTTTGCCTCGGCCTGGGCTTCCCTTTCGCGAGCCTCAGCTTCGCGAAATGCTGCTTCCCGCAACCCCTCGGCCTCCAATATCTGAGCCTGTTTTTCGCCCTCAGCCTTCAGTATTGCAGCCTGACGCTCCCCTTCAGCTTCAAGCACCAATGCTCGTTTTTCACGTTCCGCTTTCATTTGCCGACCCATCGAAGCAACCAGGTCTGCAGGAGGGTTGATATCCTTGATTTCAATGCGTGTTATTTTCAGGCCCCAAGGTGAAACGGCTTCATCAACCACACCCAATATGCGCACGTTGATTTCATCTCTCTTTGACAGGAGTTCATCGAGATCCATCGACCCCATGACCGTGCGAATATTGGTCATAGTCAGGTTCAGGATCGCATTCTCCAAACCGCTGACTTCATAGGCTGCCTTTGCGGCATCAAGCACCTGATAAAAAGTTACGCCATCGACACTGACCGTCGCATTGTCCTTGGTAATAACCTCCTGGGTAGGAACATCCAGCACTTGTTCCATCACGTTCATTCGGGTGCCAATACGGTCGATAAACGGCACAATGATACTCAGACCCGGTTTGAGTATTCGTACATATCTGCCAAACCGCTCCACAGTATAGGAGTATCCTTGTGGAACGATTTTAATAGCCGCAAACAGAACAATTATTGCAAGCACTGCAAGTGCAATTACCACAAAATCGAATCCATCAAACTGTAATTGGGAGAAATTCATAAACTGAATCCTGATTTATTCGTTGAGCTCAAAGAAGAGACTTTCGGTACTAAAGTCAAATTCATAAGGGTGATATCTGCATCACTTTAGAAGGACCGGCGAAGCCCTATCCCGACAAAGCTCGTTGCAACCGCCCATTGGATTCAAATCTGAATATTCCGGTCACACCCCTGAATCCGGACCTGTTTTCAATGCGGTTGGGTGCAAACGGATCCCGTTGATTACGGCGCAACAATTCCGACGCGAGAGCTATCGCATCATAACCGAGTGCTGCCGTTACCGAAGGATCATTGCCATGTTTTGCCTTGTAACGCGCTGCGAAATCGGGAAAATTTGTGCGGTCAACGCCAGCATAAATTGCGCCGTTCAGGACCTGGTCGCGACGGGTCATGTTTGACCACTGACCTGACCCCATGACCTGTTTGTCCTGCAGGCTGATACCGGATTTTCGCAATGTATTGAGAACAAGGGCAGGAACTGCGCCCCCTTCAGGAATGTAGATCGCATTGGCATTGACCATTGCCACACCGCTTGATTTTGCCGCATTGGCGATGGATCCCTCACTCCGAGAATAACGCACAACTGATACGACTTGTGCTCCAAGCTGATCATAAGTCTTGCGCATTTCACGCTCCGCCAGTCGCCCATAGGAATTGTCGGGCAAAATAGCCACGGTTTGTGTCGCACCCCTCGAATATCCATAACTGAGGGTGCGTCTGATATCGGCATCAGGCGCAAAAGACAGCAGGTAGACTCCGGCGCGGGCACGGGCCACATCAGATGAAAACCCGATCATCGGTATTTCAGCAGGCTGCGTTACGGCCGAAGCAGAACTGACATTGGCAGAGAATAACGGACCCAACACCAGGCTGGATCCCTCATCGCGAGCTTCAGCTGCAAGTACGGAGGCCTCCGCTGGTTGTCCTCTGGTGTCCTTCAAAACCAGTTCAAACCGACCCTTGCCAAGTTCTGCCATTGCCATTTTAGCTGCGTTGGCCATTTCCTGACCGGTTCGCCCCGAAGCACCAGAAGCCGATTTTGGCAACAGCATTGCAACCCGCACCGGGCCACGACCCACGCGCTCCCCGTTGACCGTGGAGGACAGAGCTCGCGTACCTGCGCCAGTGCCACTCAACTGGGCCTGCCCGCCGGGCGTTGCTGACTCCAAGGTGGACGCGCCCTGCTGGCAGCTGACCAGCAGACATGCTCACAAAAAAGCGAGGGCGCGGGTCAAGGATTTTCCCGATGGCGCAAAACTTCCGTTCAAAGACTCATATTCAAGTGTTTCCCGACAACGAGAATCAAATGCCTTTCCGCGACCATTCCCCAATGTGCCCAACAAGAAGATAAACTGATCCGGCTCTCGTCTCAAGACAGTGTATTTACGTTTTAACTTCCCTCAAGCAAACTACTTGAATGCAGGAAAAAAATTCCAATTCTTTCAGTTATCGGGGAGCCACTTTCAAAGCTCCGGCACTTTCGGCCGGTCTGCATCTCGTCTCCACCCCAATTGGCAATTTGGGCGACATGACACTGCGCGGGTTGGAGACGCTGGCCGCCTGTTCGGTGATTGCCTGTGAAGACACGAGAAATAGCGGCATTCTGCTCAAGCATTTCGGGATCAACCGCCCCAAGATCTCCTACAATGAACACAATGCGGAGACGCGCGGTCCGGATCTGCTTCGCCAAATTGGGGAAGGGATGCCGATCGCCTTGATCAGCGATGCCGGAACGCCATTGGTCAGCGACCCCGGCTACCGGCTGGTTCGCGATGCCGTTGCCCGTAACCTGCCAGTCATTCCTTTGCCCGGCGCCAGCGCACCCCTGGCAGCGTTGGTGGGAAGTGGCCTTGAAAGCGATGATTTTCGATTTTGCGGATTTTTGCCCAACCGGGAACAGGCCCGTTCGCGACGGTTGCGTGATCTGGCGGATGCTCGATCCACATTGATCTTCTTTGAAAGCCCCAATCGTATCAAGGCAACACTGAAATCAATCTGCAGTGAGTTGGGACCAGACAGATTGGTGGTGGTGGCGCGCGAACTAACCAAGATGCATGAGAGCTTTTATCGAGGACCAGCATCCCAAATTTATTCTGAACTCAACGCCATGGATCGCATAAGAGGAGAAATCGTGATAGTGATCGATGGTGCAGGAGAGACGACGGCCAGCGAGGCGGACGTACAGGCCCAGCTGAAGGACGCGTTGAAATCCATGAAGACAAAACAGGCCGCAGCGACCGTGGCGCAAGCCAATGGTCTTTCAACCCAAGACATGTACAAATTGGCCCTGACACTGAAAGATGAAACCTGATCGTAAAAAAGCCTATCGCAAGGGAAAACGTGCTGAAATGTTTGCAGCGCTGGCCTTGCGACTAAAAGGCTATCGCATCGCCGCGAAAC
Source organism: Rhizobiaceae bacterium (assembly GCA_051009515.1). Classification (GTDB taxonomy): domain Bacteria; phylum Pseudomonadota; class Alphaproteobacteria; order Rhizobiales; family Rhizobiaceae; genus Pseudahrensia. Next base: position 35,598 of record JBPCWM010000154.1, read on the forward strand.
GTTTCAAAACTCCGGTTGGGGAAGTCGACCTCATTGCACGCAAGGGCAAAGTGGTGGTTTTTGTCGAGGTCAAGGCCCGTTCCACCGTTTCAGCAACGCTGGACAGTGTGGGTCCGTCCGCCATGAAACGAATCGAGGCTGCGGGAAACTGGTGGCTCAGCCAACAGCCCGACGCTGCCGATTTGAACTGGCGATTTGATATTGTCTCGGTTGTGCCCGGCAAATGGCCCATCCATCACAAAAATGTCTGGTAGGGTTGAATCACTGTGGCTCTTGCATTTCTGTGATCTTCGCTAAATAGATCATGCTGTCAAATATTCAGGAAACCGCCCATGTCTCTTCGTGTTGCCGTCCAGATGGATCATATCAAGACTGTATTGATCGAGGGAGATTCTACTTTTGCCCTCATGCTTGAAGCACAGCGCCGAGGGCATGAACTCTACCATTACGAAGTCGACCGCCTGAGTATGCGTGACGGCGTGGTCTATGCAGATTGCGAACCAGTGACAGTGCGTGACGAACAGGGCAATCACTACGACCTGGAGGCGGCTCAGCGTCAGGATCTGGCAGCAATGGATGTGATCCTTATGCGTCAGGACCCGCCCTTCCACATGGGATATATCACAGCAACCCATCTGCTTGAACGCATCCATGGCACAGGTCCAGATCAGGCATTGGTGGTTAACAATCCGGCCGAGGTGCGCAACGCGCCCGAAAAAATATTTGTTACGGAATTCCCCGAACTGATGCCGGAAACACTGATCACTCGATCCGGTGACGAAATCCGAAAATTCCGTTCAGAATTCAAGGACATCATCATAAAACCCCTCTATGGCAATGGTGGGGCTGGCGTGTTTCGTATTGGCGATGGTGACCAGAACCTGTCTTCCTTGCTGGAGATGTTCGAGATGACCTGGCCTGAGCCTTTCATAGCTCAGCGCTACATGAAAGAAGTGCGGGCCGGGGACAAGCGCATCATTCTTATTGATGGTCAGCCGGTTGGAGCTATAAACCGCGTCCCATCACAAGATGAAGCGCGTTCCAACATGCATGTGGGGGGGCGCGCAGAAGCCATTGGAATGACAAAGCGCGAAGAAGAGATTTGCGCAACCATTGGCCCTGAGTTAAAGCGACGGGGTTTCATTTTCGTAGGTATTGACGTTATTGGCGACTACATGACGGAAATCAACGTCACCTCGCCAACCGGAATACGCGAAGTATCCAATTTCGGTGGTGCGGATATCGCTTCCCTGTTTTGGGATGCGGTGGAGCAGAAACGCACATAAGGGGGCGGCCCTACCCAGTTCGAACTGTCGCGATTAACCTCCCATTTACCATAATTCCGCTACCAAGGATCGTACCAACCCGTGGTGCGATGCGTTTTCGTTTTGTGCCCCTCGCGCCAGATTCGCTGGTGGGCTAAATTGAAACGAATCATTGGCAGCTGCAGGCCGCCTGTTTGAAAAGAGAATGGTCCCTGTTTCGGGTTCGGACCGTTAGTGAGCGAAACGAACACGAATGACTTTGGGTCAAGTTTTGAAAAAGACAGTTGGTTGCGGGATCACCATGGTGCTGGTCTCGTGTGAATTCGCGCTGGCCCAGCAGAACCCTGCTATAACCGACATCATTCCCGATCAGAATTTTGCCACAAGTGGCATCATGCTCATTATTTTCGTTGGCGCCTTTGCCTTTGCCATGTGGTCGGCCACATGGCTGATTCGCGAACGCCGCATGCTGGATGAAAACAATCGCCAGGCAGAACTTGAATTGGCCGATCTCAAGGCACGGCACGAACGGGCGCAGGCGCTTCTTGATGTGCCTGATCAGCGTGTCGTGATCTGGGAAAACCGCGAAGGTGCACCCGTTTGCCGCGGCCATCTTCCCGCCCAAACAGCAGCTCCCGCAGATCCGGCGCAATTCATTGCCTTTGGTACATGGATGAGTTCTCAATCGGCGCAAGCTTTTGAACATTCCGTTGATCGTCTGCGGCAGCGCGCTGAAAGCTTCGATCTGACAGTGGAAACCAAATCCGGCACGGTAATTGAAGTTCAGGGACGAGCTTCGGGTAGTCATGCCTTCGTGCGCTTTATCAGCCTGTCTGGTGACCGGGCTGCGCTGGCCGCGCTGGAATCCCAACATACCCGGTTGATGCACACAACTGATACAATGAAATCTCTCCTGGAGGCCATTCCGTTTCCTGTCTGGTTGCGGGACAAAAAAGGACAATTGACTTGGGCCAATGGCGCCTATGTACAGGCCGTTGACGGCGAGAGCCTGGAAGATATTTGCCACGACAATCGTCACCTGCTGGATGAAACAGTACGCAATCAGGTCAGTGCGGCGCATGTTCATGAACGCAAGACCAGCGAGACCAGTCAATTTCGCGACCGCATTCCGGCAACGGTCTCCGGTGACCGGCGCATGTTGGATGTCAGCGAAGTAGTTTATGAAGACGGGTCAGCAGGTATGGCCGTGGACATGAGCGAAGTGGAAGAAGTTCAATCGGATCTGCGCAGAACCCTTGAAAGTCACGCGCAGACTATGAACCAGCTTGCGACAGCCGTGGCCATTTTTGATGAACGTCGTCACCTGATCTTTCACAATGAAGCCTTTGAGGACCTTTGGAAGCTGGAACCCGGATTTCTGGAGGGCAAACCAGACAACGGAACCCTTTTCGATACATTGCGAGAATCTGGCAAGATTGCGGAACAACCGGACTGGTCCAAATGGCGCAATGGCTTGCTTAAGGTCTATGAAACCACCCAGCCGCAGGAAGACTGGTGGCACCTTCCCGATGGCCGCACCTTGCGCATTATTGCCAGCCCGCAAAAGCAGGGCGGCGTCACCTGGGTTTTTGAAAACATTACCGAAAAACTGGAAATGGAAAGTCGCTACATAGCGCTTACGCAGGTCCAGGGCGAAACACTGGATCATCTCAGTGAGGCGATTGCAGTGTTTGCGCCAGATGGCCGATTGAAATTGTCCAACCCTTCGTTCCAGGACATGTGGGGGTTGGACAATGAACAGGTGGCCGCGGACACCCCCATAGTTCAGATTACTGAATTGTGCGCTGCCAGAATGGATGACCCGTCAGTCTGGGCCGATCTGAGCACAGGAATTACCGGTGTGTCTGACGCCCGCGAAACAATAAGCGGGCGCATGACGGTTAATGCGGAAACTGTTCTGGACTATGCTCTGGTGCCGCTGCCCAATGGACAGACCCTGTTAAGCTTTGCGGATGTCTCCGCATCGGTGAATCTTCAACACACTTTGAAGGAGCGCAACGAAGCACTGGTAGCCGCAGAGCGGTTGAAAAATGCATTTATTGAGCACGTCTCCTATGAATTCCGTGCACCGCTGACATCAATCATGGGCTTTGCCGAAATCCTGCAGCAGGAAGCCTTCGGCCCATTGAATGATAAACAGGCGGAGTACGTAGATCACATCGCTTCCTCCTCAAAGGTGCTGCATGCTCTGGTAGACAATCTGCTGGACCTTGCAACAGTGGACGCTGGCATCATGGAACTTGATCTGCAGCAGGTAAGCCTGCGCGACACGATGCGCCACGCCGCCCGCAATGTTGCACAATTGCTGCATGAAAAAAATGTTACACTCAATCTGAAAACCGATCGGAAGTCCGGTTCGGAAGGTCAATTTATTGCTGACGACAGCCGGGTACAGCAAGTGCTGCACAATCTGTTGTCGAATGCCGTTGCCTTTGCACCATCCGGATCAGCCATCACACTGGAAAGCCACATTAATGCAGATACCGTAATATTGCGGGTCAGTGATAAGGGACCCGGCATCCCCCCCGAGCAGCAATCAACGATATTTGAACGTTTCAACAGCCGCGCTCAGGGTGGTGGCAGGCGTGGAGCCGGTCTTGGACTAGCCATTGCTCGGTCTCTGGTTGAACTGCATGGGGGAACCCTTGAACTCGACACGGACATCGCCGAGGGCACCAGCTTTGTGTGTACTTTCCACAGATATCCAGACCAGGATTCCGTTCCAGCACGTGAGGCTGCACAATAAGTTTCCAGCGCTGGATAACCGGATTGTGCGACAATGGAGAGACAGTGACCACAGACCCGCGCGAAGCTAAAATCCAACGCTTCTTGGCCGATCATGGTTATCAGGACTGGTCGCGCTCGCATCTGACGGGTGATGCGTCAACGCGTGCCTATGAAGTTCTGCGAAAAGAAAATAAAGACGACCTCATATTGATGAATGCCCCGGCCATGCCGGATGGCCCACCTATCAAGGACGGTAAGCCTTATAGCCAGATCGCCCATCTAGCCGAAGACATTCGCGCCTATGTGGCAATGACTCACATGCTGAAAGGTGGTGGTCTTCGGGTCCCCGAAATCAAGGCCTGCAATTTGACTGAGGGCCTACTGGTCATTGAACATCTTGGATCAGACGGTATTGTCACAGCCGCCCGCACCCCCATTGATGATCGCTATCATGTGGCTATGGAAACTCTGGCAATGATCCATGCCCAGCCATGGAAGCCGGATATTCAGTTTGGTGATAATGACAGGTACGTGCTGCACAAATTTGATCAGGGCGCCATCATGGTCGAGCTTGATCTTCTGCTCCAGTGGTATGTCGAACATCAGCGGGGCCACCCCGTATCGCAAGGGGAGCGTGATGGATTTGAGGAGATCTGGTGTTCATTGGTGCCCCACATTACCGGTTCGGAACAAACCGTAATGCTGCGTGACTATCACTCGCCCAATATTATCTGGAAAGCGGACGCTGCTGGTGCGGATCGCACAGCCCTCATTGATTTTCAGGACGCCCTGATTGGTCCAACCGCTTATGACGTTGCATCAATCGCCCAGGATGCCAGGGTAGATGTTGCTGAATCCCTCGAGAATGCCCTTGTGGATCACTATTTAGCGCAGCGCCCCGCAATCGATGGCGCGGCTTTCAAAGCAATCTATGCAATCCTGGCCGCCCAGCGTGCGACCAAGATTTTGGGTATTTTTGTGCGTTTGTCGCAACGCGATCAAAAGCACGCCTACCTGGCCCATCTGCCGCGCGTGGAGGCTTATTTGAGCCGATCACTGCGTCATCCCGTATTAACCCGCTACAAGCAATGGCTCAAATCCGTAGTCGAGTTTGATGATCGGTGAGTTTGAAGGCTGAGTTCCATGCACAATTCGACCATGTCTGTTACGGGAATGGTATTGGCCGCGGGTCTTGGTACCCGGATGCGACCAATTACGAATACCATGCCCAAACCGCTAATTGAGGTTGCCGGCCAAAGCCTCCTTGATCACGCACTTGATGCCCTAAGTCGCGCAAACATCAACAGAGCCATAGTCAACGTCCACTATCTGGCCGATCAGATTGAAGACCATCTGCGACAGCGGGAACACCCAAAGGTCGAGATATCCGACGAGCGTGCATTGTTGCTTGATTCCGGGGGCGGAGTGAAGAAGGCTCTGTCCGGTGAACCAGATGGCACAGTGGTAATTCTGAATGCTGATTCATTTTGGGTCGATGAAGACAAACCCAATATCAGTCGTCTGCTGAACCGATGGGATCCAGCTCAAATGGACAAGCTGCTATTGCTGGCTCGACCGGCTCAGGCCACAGGGTATGACGGTGATGGAGATTTCTTCATGGACGACGGAGGAGCGCTCACCCGTCGCGGCTCATCGCGGAGCGCGCCCTATGTCTATGCCGGCGCAATCGTCACATCTGTGTCGAGCCTGATGGCTGTCCCTGATGACGTCTTTTCACTCAATCGCCTGTTTGACCAGTCTATTGCATCAAACCGGTTGTATGGGTGCCCACTAGATGGTTTATGGTTGCACGTGGGCACACCAGAGTCGATTGATGAGGCAGAGCAAGCGATTGAGCGACACGCGACACCCGGTTAGACCATTTCCCAATTCGACGGGCCAGGACGGCCTGCCCAATATTGCATCTATTCCTCCTGGAGTTCCTTTCCTTCCCACACTTGTGGAGTCGCTGCTCAACGGTACACTTTTCCCGGGACTTGATCCCCTGGAAAATCCGCTTGCGCTGGCCGATGTAACGATCTGGGTACCCACCCGGCGTGCTGTGCGATCTTTGACAAGCGAATTCACAGCCCGGTTCCCTGCCGAAGTTTCCATTCTGCCTGATATTCGTGCCCTTGGGGAATTTGAACTTGGTGAGTTTGATGAAGACGAACTGATCTTCAAACCAGCAAGAGCCGAAGATGCTGGTCCACCTGATCCTGTTATTGCGCCCGTGCAGCGCCAGATCATACTCGCCCGCCTGATCCATGGCTGGGCCCTTTCACTCAAGCCGGAACAGAAGGCTCTTTATCAGGGCAAGGACATTGTCATGCCCGCCTCCCTCACTGATGCAATCTGGTTTGCTGCGGAACTGGGGCAGTTGATGGATACGGTGGCTACAGAAGAATCCAGTTGGTCGGACCTGAACGATCTGGTTCCTGATGATTATGCTGACTGGTGGCAGCTCACACTGGAGTTTCTGAAAATCGCAACCGTCAACTGGCCGAACATTTTACAGGATCTTGGGCTTCTGGATCCCGCCATTCATCGGGTGCAAAAACTGCGCGAGCAGGCATTGCTCTATAGAGAGAAGGGCGCGTCCGGCCCGGTTATAGCAGCCGGATCAACCGGATCTATACCGGCCACGGCGGCGTTGCTCGAGTCAATTGCTGCCTTGCCCGAAGGTTTGGTTGTGCTACCTGGACTGGATCGTGATCTGGACGCTGAAACCTGGGAAAAGGTTGATCTGCCAGACAATGAAATAGACGATTCAGGCACAGCCCCCGGCCATCCCCAATTTGGCCTGAAAAAACTGCTGTCTCATTTGGGCTCCACCCGCGCCATGCAAGAGATTGCTTATCTTGCAGGTGAAAGCGATCGGGTAGACGGGGCACTGCGATTGCGCGAGAAACTCGTGAGCGAAGCCTTGCGGCCACCTCATGCGACCGGTCAGTGGCAGAATTTATTCAAACTGATCACCGCTAATCAGGTCGAACAGGCGTTACAGGGAATTGCTCTGGTCGAAGCCGTCAATCAGCGTGAAGAAGCAATTGCCATAGCGATTGCCCTGCGCGAAACGGTAGAAAATCCCGATCACACCGCGGCCCTCGTCACACCGGACAGAAACCTTGCCCGACGAGTGGCAGCAGAGCTTTCACGTTTTGGAATTAGTGTTGATGATTCTGCGGGGCAGCCTTTGAGTGAAACTGACGTTGGCACACTTGTTCGGCTGGTCAATCTGGTGGCCTGCTCACCACCCTCCAATCTCGCTCTCGCCAGTCTGCTGAGCCATCCTCTTGCCAAATTCGGGACTACCGCTAAGCGGGCGCGGCATGCAGCACGTCTCATAGAACTGACCTTGTTGCGCGGGGGCACGAATCCACCAATTCCAGGAAACTTTCTGGCCTTGGTAAATGCCCGAAAGTTGAAAATTGAAAATCCCGAAGCGCGCGTCCACCGCGCTATCAGACGGCTGACTGATGAGGACTGGCAAGATGCCATTTGGCTGGCCGGAAGGCTGGATGAGATTTTTACCACTCAAGCGCTGCAAGAATTAGGTGAAGCGCCAATTGATCAGCGAGCGCGGTTGACCATTGACCTTGTTGAAGCCTGCGCAAAGGACGACAACGGGCAATTTGGGGATTTCTACGGTACGTCTGCCGGTCGAGATATGACTACCTTCCTCGGCGAGCTGCTGGATCAAGGCGACCTTATGGAGGTTCCGCTGGCACAATGGCCGGATGCGTTTGACGCGCTGATCGCGTCTCGCGTTACTCGCAAGGTTGGACAGGAATTCAGTCGCATCACCATTTTGGGGCCACTCGAAGCCCGGTTGCAAAACTGGGACCGGGTTGTTTTGGGCGGATTGAACGAAAAAACCTGGCCGGCCAGTACGCGCAACGATGCCTTCCTGTCGAGACCGATGAAATCCACCCTCGGCTTGCCCCCACCCGAACGCCGAACCGGCCTTGCCGCCCATGATTTTCAGATGATGATGGGGATGAAAAACGTTGTTCTGACCCGGTCGACAAAGGCGGACAACGCCCCGACGGTTGCTTCGCGCTGGTTGCAGAGACTGAATATCGTGGCGGGAGAAGAACCCGCGCAAACCATCCGAACCCGGGGACAGGTCTATCTGGATTGGGCTCGCAATCTGGACGAACCCGCAGGACCCGCCAATCCGTGCTCGCAACCCAAACCAGTTCCCGCGCTGGAACTGCGACCCAACGCACTTTCCATCACTGATGTGGAAACCTGGATCAACGACCCCTATGCAATCTACGCGCGCCGGATTTTGGGTCTGGCACCTCTCGACCCACTCCAACGGGAAGTCGATGCCCGTGAACGCGGCACGCTTTACCACGATATCATGGAGGATTTTGTGAATTCGGATATTGATCCGACAACGCCTGACGCGCTTGATCGATTGTTGAGCATAGCCAGCGAGAAATTCAAACTGTGCAATATTCCAGATGACATTGCAGGCTTGTGGTGGCCACGTTTCGTCACCATTGCTGGAAGTTTTCTGGACTGGCAGGGCCAGCACGCAAACAAGGTTCAATCGAGCCATGTGGAGTTGTCGGGACAGACCAAGGATGGGCTGGACGGATTTACCTTGCGTGGACGGGCCGACCGGATCGACGTACTCAAGTCGGGTCAGATCGCCATATTCGATTACAAGACCGGATCCGGACCAACAGCCAAATCTGTTGTTGATTTCAAATCACCACAATTATCCCTCGAAGCTGCGATGGCCCGGCGTGGTGCATTTGGAGAAGAGGTTAAACACTCCGTCGCTCTGCTTGGTTATATTCGCCTGCGCCCAACAGACCCGTTAAAGGTCGACCTCATTGGTGAGGCCGTTGGAAAGACACCTGATGCGGAAACATTGGCGGATGAAGCCTGGGAACGCTTGGGTCAGCTCATCAAGGCCTATAGGGATGTCGGTCAGGAGTACCGGTCCAAGGCCCGGCAATCTGCTGCGCGCTCCTTTGCCGATGATTATGACCACCTGGCCCGGGTCCGAGAATGGTCAGTTGCAGAAGATGGCGAGGATGAATCATGAGTCGCAATCTGTCCATTGATGATCACACACGTCAGCAGCAACAACTTGCGTCCTCTCCGCAAAGATCGGCCTGGGTATCCGCCAATGCTGGTTCCGGCAAAACCTATGTTCTGGCACAACGGGTTGTGCGCCTGCTGCTGTCGGGCGTCGACCCTTCACGGATTCTCTGTTTGACCTATACCAATGCCGCCGCTGGAGAGATGTCCAACCGTGTTTTCACAATACTTGGTGAATGGGTAAGCTTTCCCGATGAGAAACTGCGCACAGTACTGGCGTCCATCGAAGGCCGCACGGCCAGTAGCGCAGAACTTGCCCGCGCACGGATATTATTTGCCCGCGCCCTGGAGACGCCCGGTGGACTGAAGGTTCAAACCATACACGCATTTTGCGAAGCACTGCTGCACCAGTTTCCGCTTGAGGCCAATATTCCTGGTTCGTTCAAGGTCATGGATGATCGGATGCAAAAACAAATTGTCCTGCAGGAGCGCAAGGCCATCGCAAAGCTGGCTCATACCGAACCGCAAAGCGCCCTCGGACTGGCCTTCGCAAAACTAATTGATGCTGCCGGTGATTCTCAAATCGACAAGGCGCTTGATGAAGTCATCACCAATCGAGCGATATTGGGCACCTGGTTGTCGCGCATTGGTGGATCGTCCGGAGCCAGCCTGCACGCACGCCAACTCATGTCTTTCTCATCAACGCAGACCGTCGAGGAATTACAGAGAACAGCCGTGAATGATTGCCAGATTCACTCACTGAATTTCACCGAAATTGCTGAGTTTTGTGAGTCTCTCAATGCGTCCAATCCAAATCAGGTCGCAGCCCAAATTCGCCGGTTCCAAAGCGCAAACGACATCGCTGACAAGTTTGAAATCATCAGTGATTTATTGCTGTCCAAATCCGGTACGCCGCGCGACTTCAGTAGGCGAATCACCAAAGCGGTCGACACCAGGTTTCCAGAGCTACGGGACAGACTTGCCGCTGCGGCAGATGACTGGACGACGCGTCATATGCAGATCAGAGATCTGTATCAGATTGAGATAACCGAACCACTATTGGTGATTGCGGGTCATCTGATCGACGCATATGCCAGCGCCAAGCGAAAGCAGGGCCTGCTCGATTTCGATGATCTGATCGACCGCACCGTTGATTTGCTTTCCACAAGCGAAGCCAGAGCATGGGTACTTTACAAACTTGATTTGGGCATCGATCACATCCTGCTGGATGAAGCGCAGGATACAAGCCCGCAACAATGGCAGATTGTGACTTCGCTGGTGGATGAGTTTTTCTCCGGCCAGTCTGCCCGTAACGCGACCCGTACAGTCTTTGCGGTGGGCGATGAAAAACAGTCGATTTACTCCTTTCGAGGCGCAGAACCGAAAAGCTTTGCTGACCAAAGACACAATTACAAGCATCAGGCAGTGGCGGCGCGACGTGAATTCTCATCTGTCAATCTTAACCTGTCATTCCGCTCCACCCCCGATGTGCTCGGCGCGGTTGATACCGTTTTTGCGTTACCCGAAAATGCGCAGGGCATCACATTCGACGGATCATCCCCCCGCCATACTGCTGCTCGGCGCAAAGATCCTGGGTGTGTCGAAGTCTGGGACCTGATTTCACCTGAAGCTGCAGATGAACCACCCAACTGGCACACCCCAATGGATTCTGCCGGCCAGCACCAGGCTCTGCTGCTGGCCGAAAAAATTGCTGATCAATTGCAACAGTGGATTGGACGGGAGCGGCTGGAGGCAACAGGCAAATTGATCACAGCTGGCGATATTCTCGTTCTGGTGCGGGCCCGTGACCGCTTTGTTGGCGCTCTTAACCGGGAGCTAAAATCACGGCATATTCCCGTGGCTGGCGCTGACCGGTTGGTAATAACCGATCATATTGCCGTGCAAGACCTTATTGCAGTGGGGCAGATTGTTCTCACGCCACTCGATGATCTGACCCTGTCCGCCGTATTGAAAAGTCCACTTCTCAATCTTGGCGAAGAAGAGGTTTTGGAACTCAATCGGCGACGGTTCTCCGACCGCTCGGCCGCAGATAAGGAGGCCAGCCTTTACGATGTTTTGCAACAGGCGACCGAACCGGAATTTGATAAAGTTCGAATGGAGATCGATAAGTGGCGGGAGCTTGCGGCTTCGGGTCGCGTATATGAATTTTATGCCAATATTCTTGGCACCCTGGGAGGGCGGAAAAAAATTCTCGCACGTCTGGGAACAGAAGCTGAAGATGTGCTGGATGCATTTTTGGACGCGGCACTCGCCCATGAAAGTGAAGGCATGCCCGGCCTGCAATCCTTCCTGACGGCGCTGATGGATGAGCAACCCGAAATCAAACGCGAAATGGACCGCACTGCTGGTGAGGTGCGAATCATGACTGTTCACGCGGCCAAGGGTCTGGAAGCACCCATCGTGTTTCTGGTCGATAAATCAAGTCCTGCATTTCAAGGCCAGCACGGATCCAGCCTTTATAATTGGCAGCAGGAAGGTCGCGAAGACTGCTTCCTTTGGGCACCAAGCGCTGGCAATAACGGATCAATAGTAGCGAGACTTCGGGAAGCCGAACGCCTGCGTGCGGAATCCGAATATCGTCGCCTGCTCTATGTGGGAATGACGCGGGCCGAAGATCGACTGATTGTTTGCGGTTACAGGGGAGTGAGAAATCCACCTTCTCCTGGCTGGCACAACATGGTGAGCACTGCATTGGAACCGGGCTGGGAAGACGTATTGGATTCAGATGGAAATCTGCTCTGGCATCGCTGGAGAGTTTCAAACCCACCAGCCGTG
>JBPCWM010000155.1:0-15843 GCA_051009515.1 Rhizobiaceae bacterium
TGGTGAAATTGACGCCGAGGGCAAAGAACGATTCCAGGGGTTTGCAGGTGGCAATCCATTCGGCAACAGCGGCGGTGGTGGATTCGCCGGCGCAGAAGACATATTGAGCCAGATGTTTGGTGGAATGGCTGGCGGAGGAATGGGCGGCCGAAACGGTGGTACCGATCCCTTTGCCGGCATGAGAGGTCAAAGGCGTTCTTCCCATGGAAAACCGCCCAAGGGGGAAGACAGAAAGATAAACCTTACGGTTCACTTCAAGGACTTGGCTGCCGGGAAAGCACCGATTCGGCTTGGCCCAAACAGAACCGTCAATGTATCGATTCCACCTGAACCTGAAGATGGCCAGATTGTGCGGATAAAGGGTCAGGGCAATGAAGGTCCCGGTGGCCGGGGCGATGTGTTGATCACTCTGGCAATTTCAGACCACTCCGATTTTCGTCGAGAAGGGGCCAACCTTCGCGTCCACGTACCTGTCGAACTCGAAACGGCAGTGCTAGGTGGCAAGATAAGAGTGCCCACAATCGATGGAGCTGTCGCTCTGTCGATTCCCGCATGGTCCAGCAGTGGCGCCGTTTTTCGCGTAAGGGAAAAAGGACTGCCCAAGAAGTCTGGTGGCAAAGGCGACATTTTTGCTGTCCTTTCCATCACCTTGCCGGAAAAGCCCGACAGTCGACTTATTGAATTGATGAAGCAGTTTGCAAAACAGACGGAAAAGGCCAGCTAGGTCGGCCCGCCGGCTCAGATTACGCAGCAGCTTGATGCATTCAAAACCGTGTGCCATACCGCGCTAAGCCGCAGGCGCTACAACTTACAAGACAGGTAAAATTGGAATGAGCAATTCGCAGGGACTTATGGCTGGCAAACGAGGCTTGATCATGGGACTGGCCAATAACCGTTCCATCGCTTGGGGCGTCGCCAAAGCCTTGGCTGATGCCGGTGCGGAAGTCGGGTTCACCTATCAGGGCGAAGCATTGAAAAAGCGGGTCGAGCCGCTGGCAGAAGAGCTGAGCGGAACCGTCTTCGGTGATTGTGATGTTTCGGACGCAGCGTCAATCGACGCGGTTTTTGCCGAGATCGAAAAAACCTGGGGGCACCTGGACTTTGTCGTTCATGCCATTGGTTTTTCAGATAAAAATGAGTTGACGGGCCGTTATGTCGACACAACATCAGACAACTTTAACAAAACGATGGATATCTCAGTCTATTCATTCACCGCTGTTGCCCAACGTGCAGAGAAGCTGATGAATGAAGGCGGATCGCTGTTGACCATGACCTACTACGGAGCGGAAAAGGTCATGCCCAATTACAACGTCATGGGTGTTGCCAAAGCCGCACTTGAAGCCAGTGTGATGTATCTCGCCGTCGACCTTGGAAAACAGAATATCCGGGTGAATGCCATTTCTGCTGGCCCGATCAAAACCCTTGCGGCATCGGGAATCGGTGATTTCCGCTACATCCTCAAGTGGAACGAATATAATGCCCCATTGAAACGCACGGTCACAATCGACGAGGTTGGCAAATCTGCACTGTATTTGCTGTCAGATTTGTCCAGCGCCGTGACCGGTGAAGTGTTGCATGTCGATTCCGGCTACCACAATGTTGGCATGAAGGCTGTGGACGCCCCCGACATTTCTGTCGTTTGAGGATATGTCCCATCCGACAATCTATTTCTTGCGTCATGGCCAAACGGACTGGAACGCAGAGTTGCGATTGCAAGGACAACGCGACATTCCCATAAATGAGACCGGGCGCGCGCAGGCGCGTGAGAATGGTCGCAAACTGTTGGGCCTGGTTGACGACCCTAAATCACTGCGATTCGTCGCCAGCCCCTTGGGACGCACACGCGAGACAATGAATATCGTGCGTTTGGAATTGGGCCTGCCCAGCCACGGCTATGAAACAGATGACCGAATTAAGGAGATTTCCTTCGGACTTTGGGAAACCCACACTGTTGAAGATATCGCTCGGGTACAGCCAGAAGCCATTGCTGCTCGAGAGCAAGACAAATTCAATTTTCACCCCCCCAGGGGGAAAGCTATGCGCAGCTCCTGCAACGTGTAGCAAGCTGGCTGCCCTATATGCGTGAGGATGCGGTCGTCGTTTGCCACGGTGGTGTGCTGCGCGTATTGGATCACCTGCTGAATGGCACACCAACCGAGATCGTGACCCACAAGCCTATCCCGCAGGACAAGATTTACCGATGGGAGAACAAAAAGGCTATCTGGATTTAAACATAAATATATATTGTTGCAGTTGTAAATAAAATAATTCTATTTAATTTCCCATACATAAAAGAGGGAAATTTATATAAATGAGAAAAATTTTTACAATATTTTTTCTGATATTTATTACAATGATTGGATACTCTCACGCTGAGACATTCGAAATCGATGTTCGAGCCGAGAGAACGTCTGGTATTTACTACTTTTGGTCGTACAATCCGACGACATGCTATGGTTCACCATACCCAAAAATTCGCTTGAAGCAGCCCAAACACGGGAAACTCACACACCGCAAGGAAAAAGCAAGAATTCCAAAAGGAAAGCCCTGCGCAGGGAAAATTTCCTCTCGTGCGGTGGTCTACTATAAGCCTGACAGGGGATTCCGGGGTAAGGAGAATGTATCGTTTGGATTTTCCTTTCTGAAATATCGAGGCGAGATGAATCGCCAACGTGTCAATCATAAGGGCATCCTTACCGTGAAGTAAGGCATGCGAGAGTGCTGTGGCGTGTCCGCCAATCCAAGCGGCGTTCAGCTGCGTTTTTGCCATTGCCATCAGTACTCCTATTCGGCTAAGGCGGCGCAGCAATTTTCCAGACGGATTGGGCCCGACAATGACATCAAGCCAGTTTCAAACACCGCATCCGGTAGTGGGCAACGATAACCCGGCGGTGGTGAGTTCATGGGATGAGTGGTCGCCGCTAAAACATGTGATCGTTGGCATTGCCGATGGATGCATGATCCCTCCGTCCGAACCGGCCCTTGATGCCAAGGTTCCAGAAGATTCGGACATGAAAGGCCAGTGGGGTGCCAGAACCCAGGAAACAGTTGATCGGGCCAATCAACAGCTCGACTATTTTGCCAAAGTATTGAGCGATCGTGGTGTTCGAGTTGACAGACCCACCCCGATTGACTTCTCGCTACCCGTTTCAACTCCCGATTGGGACAATCCTTCCAGTTTCGGCTGCATGCCACCGCGGGATGTAATTCTTACAGTTGGCAAGGAAATGCTGGAAGCAACCATGTCATATCGCTGCCGCTTCTTTGAATATCTGTGTTACCGTCCACTTTTGCAGCGCTACTACAATGAGGATCCCGGGATGCGCCATGAGAGCGCTCCCAAGCCCCGTCTGACAGATGCGGATTACCATCCCGACTACCTTTCGGATGCGATTGGTGTTGAAAAGCGATTGGAATGGACCGCCAAGAAGCACTTTGTCACCACGGAAGAAGAACCGTTGTTTGATGCCGCAGACGTTTTGCGATTTGGCAAGGATCTGATTGTGCAGCACGGGTTTACGACCAATCTCAAGGGCATTGACTGGCTACGCCGACATTTTCCCGACCATCGCGTAACTGCGGTAAATTTCCCTGGCGACCCCTACCCGATCCATATCGACGCAACATTCACTCCCATTCGCCCCGGTCTGATTATCAATAATCCGGAGCGGCGCTTGCCAGATGATCAAAGGGATTTTTTTCACCGCAATGATTGGGAAATCGTGGATGCGGCACGTCCGGCCCACAATACTCCACCACCGCTCTGCTATTCGTCAGTATGGCTGTCCATGAATGTCCTTATGGTGGACGAGAAAACCGTGTGCTGCGAGGCCAGCGAGGTCAACCAGATGGAACAATTTGACAAGATGGGACTGGAAGTCCTGCCAATTCCGTTCCGCGACGCCTATGCCTTCGGAGGAGCCCTGCATTGCGCCACCACAGATGTTTTCAGGGACGGTGATTTACAGGACTATTTCCCCAAGGGCTAGCCTGTTCGCAGTGGAAGATTCGGGTTTCTGTCAGTCCCTCAATCGTCGGTATCCGGCGATTCCAACGTCGATACACCTGCCCGGTATACCACAACAAACCGCATGACTGTCATTAAGGCAAAGGCAAGAGCCATATTCACCTCGCGGCTGAGAAAATCAGCGCCGAGTGCATAAATCAACCCACCGATAAGCGAAATTGTGGCATAGAGGTCCTGCCGCAATACGGATGGCTGCAGACCACACAGCAAATCGCGAAACATCCCACCTGCAACCCCCGTTATGCAGCCGAGTAGAATGGCATTGACCATCGACATGTCCGCTGAAAGAGCAACCTGAACACCCACAATCGTGAACAGGGCCAGTCCCACGGCGTCAAAATAAAGCAGCAGGCGATGGCGTCGTCCATTACCTTTCTTGAGGCCGCGACCGAAAACATGGGTGAGCAAGGCAACGGGTATAGCCGTTGCAAGGTAGATCGGATCCTGCAACCAGAACACCGGGGTCGCTCCAATCAACAGGTCACGCAACGTACCACCACCAACAGCGGTAACAATCGCCAAAACCGTAGTTCCAAAAGGATCAAATCCCTGCCGCAGGCCCTGAATGGCTGCCGACGCGGCCATGACGGCGGTCGCCAGAATCGTCAGCATGGCCAGAAGCGGTGCAATCCCGGTCATAAGTGCCCACCCGATGAGACAACGCGTAACCTGGCAATTTTCATCTCACCAACAGAACACTGACCACAAGGCATAATCAACCGCCTTTTGTGTGTCGGCGCAGTTCACGAAAATCGCATTGGCCTATTTATCGGGCAATGGTGGCAATGTCCTCAGATAAGCCACCATGGCTTTCAAGTCTTCAGGCGTGGTCTTCGCCAGAAACGAGTAAGGCATGGGTGGCAACATTGGTGCTCCACCAGGACGTTTGCCATCGGTGATCATAGCTATGATTTCTTCGTCGCTCCAACCTGCCAGCCCGTCCTTATGTGACGTGATATTGGAGGCAACGGATGTACCCCAGGGGCCGTGGAATTCAAAGCCACCTCGTCCTAGGTCGGTCTGCAGCATCGGCCCTTTTGGACCAAACGGTGTGTGACATTCCATGCAGTGGGCAACCGGCCCTGCCAGATACTCACCGTATTTGACGATATCACTTTTCGGCACGTCGGCTACAGAAGTCACAGGCGGTCCGTAAGCGGGTGGAAGCGGAATATTGTAAGTTGAAGCCGGGTTTTCCTGTTCCACCGCAGGCACAGTGCGCAAATAAGCCACCATTGCCGCAACATCACTATCGGAAAGTCCGCGATACATCAGGAAAGGCATCGGCGGGCCGATCAACGAACCGTCCGGTCTGATGCCCTCGCGAATGGCTCGACCAAGTTCAGCATCGCTCCATTTGGCAACCCGACTGGCAGGCGTGATGTTCGGTGCTATGGCGGTGAACATCTTGTTCTTTTCCACCAGTCGCCCGGTCAGCTCACGACCTTTGACAAACCCATCAGGCCCCAATGGCGAATGACAATTGCCACACCCGCCCGGTCCGGTAACCAGATATTCTCCCCGTTCAACCGGTGTTTCTGCAAATGCAAAAGAGTTGCCCAACAGCATAGCCGCACCCATCACGAATGCTTGCACGGTTTTGAGTATCGAATTCATCTTGTTCCCCACCCTGATTGTTTCCCCAGCCATCAGGCTAGCCCTGCATTTCGGTTCTGTCCAGAAATGCGCATAATTCAGTGTGTATAGAGCTATGAAATCAATAGATTTTGGCAGTTGATTTGCAGCGCCGAAGTCGGCTGATCAAGCGCGTTCGGATATGCCACCATTAGCTGCTGACCAGTCATAGGGGTTATTCAAAAACTTTTCCACTTCACTCAAGGTGTGTTCGTCGAACTGCTTGGTTCGTTTTGTTTCCTCCAGAATGTCCCACCAGGTTCCCAGATGATGAAGGGTTATGTCCATATCTGCCATCAATTTGGGTGTGTCCTTGAAGATGTCGTAGTAGAATACCGCGAACGTGTGGTTGATCTGTGCTCCGGCATCACGAATGGCCTTGGCAAACTTTCGCTTTGACCCGCCGTCGGTTGTCAGGTCCTCCACCAGCAAAATACGATCCCCGTCGTTAAAATCACCCTCGATGAGAGCATTGCGGCCAAAGCCCTTGGGTTTTTTGCGTACATAAACCATGGGCAAACCCATGCGTTCGGCGATGAAAGCAGCGAATGGAATGCCGGCAGTTTCGCCACCCGCCACGGCATCAAATTGCTCATAACCCGCATCGCGATAGATCGTTGAACAGGCAAAATCCATTAATGCATTTCGTATTCTGGGATAGGAAATCAGCTTGCGGCAGTCGATATAAACCGGGCTGGCAAGACCGGATGTGAATATATAGGGCTCATCGGAGCGGAAGTGCACCGCCTCGATTTCCAGCAACATGCGGGCCAGTTGCCGAGCCATGAAAGACTTGTCAGGGAAAGTATTATTGAACATGTGCTCTTCTCAATTCGGTTGAACATCCCAGTGAACGTCAAAACCGGGATCAAAAACGGTCACGTGACCTGCCCCGGTTTCAAATCCAGCAGGGAAATTGACGGAGTTGGGTTTCTTCAAAAGGGTCATCTGAGATTGATTGACGGGCAATCTGTAGAACTTTGGCCCGTTGAGAGAGGTAAAATTCTGCAATCGGTCAAGAGCCTCTTCTTCCTCAAACACGTGAGCCAGCAGGCTCATGGTATTGATTGAAGTATAACAACCCGCACAGCCGCAGGCATTTTCCTTCAAATCCGTAGGATGGGGCGCGCTGTCCGTGCCTAGAAAAAACCGCGAATCACCGGATGTGGCAGCCGCCCGCAATGCCAATCGATGGGTTTCACGTTTTGCCACAGGCAGACAATAATAATGTGGGCGAATACCACCGGCCAAGATGTGATTACGATTTATAATCAGGTGATGGGTCGTGATCGTGGCCCCAAGGCCGGATTCATGCGCCTTGACGTATTCAACACCATTGCTCGTGGTCACATGTTCCATGACAACCCGCAGTTCGGGAACCTTCCTTCGCAACGGATCAAGAACCCGATCGATGAACACGGCTTCCCGGTCAAATATGTCAATCTCGGAATCTGTAACTTCACCATGAACGCACAGCGGTGTACCGATCTCTGCCATGCGCTCCAGAACCGGAATAACCTTGTCAAAGTTGCGCACACCGGATTCAGAATTGGTGGTTGCACCGGCAGGATAGAGCTTGAGCGCCTTTACCAAGCCAGATTCAACCGCCTTTTGCACATCGTCTGGATCGGTGGTTTCTGTTAAATAGAGCGTCATGAGCGGGGTGAAGTCCGCACCAGCCGGCAAAGCCTTGAGAATGCGGTCGCGATAGGCTGCCGCCTGATCGCCTGTCACAACTGGTGGCACTAGATTTGGCATGATTATGGCCCGGGCAAAATGGGCCGCCGAGTGGCCGATTACACTCTCCAGCATAGCTCCGTCGCGCAGGTGAAGATGCCAGTCATCGGGTCGGGGTATAGTGAGTTGTTTCATGTGGCCTGTTTAGAGCACACCGGGCCCAGCGGGTAGAGCCACAAGTCAAAATGCACCAATGACTAACAACAAACATGATTGAAAACGTTGCCGGGAGCATGCCCATGTTTGAAATTGTGGAATTGACGATTGGCAATTGCGGCCATAGAACAACTCGGCTTCCTGCTATTACACTCCCAACCCGGAAAATTCATGTCTCACAACACGTTTGGCCATTTGTTCCGTTTTACCACCTGGGGCGAATCCCACGGTCTGGCCTTGGGTTGCGTTGTTGACGGCTGCCCTCCCGGGCTCAGTATTGCGGAAGCCGAAATCCAGACCTATCTCGACAAGCGTAAACCCGGCCAGTCCAAATACACCACCCAGCGCCGCGAGGCCGATCAGGTCAAGGTTCTGTCTGGTGTTATGCCCCAGGATGATGGCTCCTGGCTGACCACCGGCACACCAATTTCAATGCTTATTGAAAATACCGATCAGCGGTCCAAGGATTATTCTGATATCGCCAGGCGCTATCGGCCAGGACATGCCGATTTTACGTATGATGCAAAATATGGAATTCGCGACTATCGCGGTGGTGGGCGGTCTTCAGCCCGCGAAACGGCAGCAAGAGTGGCCGCCGGAGCAATTGCCCGCAAAGTGATCCCACAGGTCGATGTGCGTGCAGCTCTGGTGCAGATCGGACCGCATAAGGTCGACCGATCCCGTTGGGACTGGGACCAGGTTGCCAATAACCCGTTTTTTTGCCCCGACCCCATCATAGCCGAAAGATGGGCAGACGAACTCGACAAAACTCGCAAGGCGGGGTCATCCGTTGGAGCAGTGATTGAAGTTGTGGCAGAGGGAGTGCCCGCAGGTTGGGGTGCGCCTATCTATGGCAAGCTCGACCAGGACATATGCAGCGCCTTCATGTCAATAAACGCGGTCAAGGGTGTGGAAGTTGGCAATGGTTTTGAAGCAGCCGAAATCAGTGGAGAGGAAAATGCAGACCAGATCAGGAATGGTCCGGATGGCCCGGTATTTCTGAGTAATAATGCAGGTGGCGTGCTGGGCGGCATTTCATCAGGGCAGCCGGTGGTTGCGCGGTTTGCAGTTAAACCCACCTCCTCCATTTTGACGCCGCGACAGTCTATCACAGCTGATGGCGAGGAAGTAGATGTTATGACCAAGGGTCGCCATGACCCGTGTGTGGGCATTCGCGCTGTGCCCATCGGTGAAGCCATGATGGCCTGTGTTCTGGCAGATCATTTCCTGCGTCATCGCGGGCAAATTGGAGAGTGATCATGACAACCGATATGGAACGCGTGGCAGACGCGGTAAGAGCATTTGAATCTGGCGAAGTTGTCGTCGTGATGGATGATGATGACAGGGAAAATGAAGGCGATCTGATTGTTGCTGCCGTCCACTGTACGTCTGAAATCATGGGTATGTTCATACGTCACACATCGGGCATAGTCTGTGCGCCCATGACCGGTGACGAAGCCCGTCGCCTCAATCTGGCTCCCATGGTGGCAGAAAATGACGCTCCGCATTCCACTGCTTTTACCGTTAGCGTCGATTATCGGCACGACACCACAACCGGCATTTCAGCCGAAGAGCGTTGTTCGACAGTGCGAGCGCTGGCCAATCCCAATGCAGGGGCCAATGATTTTGTAAGACCAGGGCATATCTTTCCCCTGGTGGCCCGAGAAGGCGGTGTCCTCATTCGCTCCGGCCACACAGAGGCGGCGGTTGATCTTTGCGAACTTGCCGGGCTCCCGCCGGTCGGTGTGATTTCGGAACTGGTCAATGACGATGGATCGGTCATGCGGGGGCCGCAGATATCGGCCTTCGCTCAGGACAAGGATCTGAAGATTGTTACTGTCGCAGACCTGATTGCCTATCGCCAGAGACGCGAAAAGCTGGTTGATCGGGTGGAGGAATTTGGCATACATACTTCCGCCGGCCCCGCAACCGCTGTGACCTATTCGACTGAATGGGACCCGATGCAACAATTGGCCGTGGTCTATGGCGATATTCGCGACGGACGCAATGTGCTGGTTCGACTTCACATCGAAAGTGTCATCGAAGATGCCTTTGGCGGCTCTCCAGCCCTACACGACCACATGGCCGCCATTGCTGAAGAAGGCCGAGGTGTGATTGTCTATCTGCGAGAGGGATCGGTTGGTGTAACTGGAGGTGGCATTCGCGGAGGCAGCGATGAGTCTATCCGCAATCAACCCGCCTACGGCGACGAAGCCGAAGAACACAGAACCGCAAGGAGTCGCAAGGAAGAATGGCTGGAAATCGGCATGGGTGCGCAAATCCTCAAGGATCTTGGCGTGACATCAATCCGGCTCATCGCGTCCAAGGAGCGCCACTATGTGGGCCTGAGCGGGTTTGGAATTGAAATTGCAGATACGGTTCTTTCCGATGGCTAAGATCGTCCTCCGGCTCGCTGCTGGTTTGATTGCCTTGTATTTCACGACCCTGGCCGCCGGTGCGCAAGATTGGATAACAGTCAAGTCCAGCGCATTTGCAGCACCATCCGAAGGGCAAAAGGCGAAAAATGGATTGCCTGACGGATATGAAGTCCGCGCTGTCACCGGCGACATTGCGCGAGCCTGGTATACCAAACCGACTAAACGTTATCGCCACGCTATTTTAGGAGATGCCGTAGAGGCTGGAGGCTTGCGGGTGGTTCTGCGCAATGGCGAACCTGTAAATCTCACGCTCGCCAAGAATCTCGTATTTGAAGACCGTACTCCAAGGTTGATCGACCTCGACGGCGACGGCAGGAACGAATTGATCACCCTACTAAGCAGTTCCACAAAAGGAGCGGCAATTGCGGTCTACGGGATGCGGGACGGCAAATTGCAGCAAGTGTCGCGCACTCCATTTGTCGGACGCACCAACAGATGGCGCAATATTGCAGGAATAGCCGATTATAACGGAGACGGTCGTGTCGACATTGCGGAGGTTATCACTCCCCATATCGGTGGCACACTGAAATTCTGGACCTGGCGCGATGGACGGTTGCTATCCACCGCATCAGCAAAATTCTTTTCCAACCACGCCATTGGATCACCTGAACAGCGGCTGTCAGCAACCGCTGATTTTGACGGTGACGGGAGAGCCGATATCGCAGTACCCGGTGGAAACCGACGCAACCTGTATTTGATTGGCTTTACGAACAGCAACAAATTGAAGCAGCTAGCCGAGATTTCTTTAGAGTCTGAAATCACGCGCCCAATCCTCCTTCAACAAACATCATCCGGTGCCGTGTTGAAGCTCGGTCTTGCCGATGGATCTTACTGGATTGTGCAACGGAAATGATCCCATAACAGTGTTGTGCATGGCCGTCTGGCCGCATTGACCCAATTCCAACAAAACCCCAACATGGGCTGGGGAGCCCAGTATGACCACGCAACTCTATTCGAACGAAATATTTGTAAAACACCTAACACCGCAGGGGCATCCGGAGCGTCCGGATCGTATGAAGGCGGTGGCACAGGCACTATCCGGTGACGAGTTTGACAAACTCGAACGGTTCGACACCGAGATGGCTGATGATACTCTGTTCGTGCTGGCCCATCCACAAGCCTATGTCGAAGGCATGAGAGCGCGCGTGCCCGAAGAAGGACAAGTGCGCATTGATGCTGACACCACGATGAGCCCGGAATCCTGGAATTGTGTGCGCCATGCTGCTGGTGGCGGAATAAGTGCAATCGATGCAGTCTTTGAAAAATCGGCCGACAATGCCTTCGTCGCGGCCCGCCCTCCCGGTCACCATGCTGAAAAAGTGACTGCAATGGGATTTTGTCTGATCAATACAGCAGCCGTAATGGCGCGCTATGCCCAAGAAAAGCACAGAGTCGATCGGGTCGCAGTGATCGACTGGGACGTACATCACGGCAATGGAACACAGGACATTTTCTACGATGATCCAACAGTGCTATATGCCTCGACCCATCAAATGCCCTTGTTTCCGGGCTCCGGTGACAAGAATGAAACAGGTGTTGGAAACATCCACAATGCACCCCTCTCACCAGGCATGGGTGGACAGGATTTCAAAGCCGCGTTTCGTGAGCGCATTCTGCCAGCATTGGACGCATTTCAACCGGATCTGGTGATTATTTCTGCCGGTTTCGATGCTCATCATCGAGACCCGCTGGCCAATATCAATCTTGATGAAGATGATTTCGACTGGGCAACAGGAAAACTGCTGGATATTGCAGCCCGCCATAGTGACAACCGGATCGTCAGCCTGCTTGAAGGGGGCTATGATCTGAAAGGATTGGCTGATTCTTGCGCGGCACACGTCAAGCGGCTTATGAACGGATAATGCAAGAGCAAAGATCATGACAGAAGAAACCATGGACGTAAGCAAACTCTCTTTTGAACAGGCATTGGACCAACTGGAGCAAATCGTGGACCGTTTGGAGCGCGGAGATGTTGCTCTGGATGAGTCGATCAAGATTTATGATCAGGGAGAAGCTCTGAAGAAACATTGCGCCGCCTTGCTCAAGGCTGCTGAAGACAAGGTGGAAAAAATCAGAATTGGTGCCGATGGCACCGCAAAGGGCACAGAAGCACTGGACTAAACAACAAGTGTTCTGTTGGAACTTGGGTGATATAATGGGCAGGTTATGGGTCGGTTCGACCTATTGAACCTGGCTGGTGGGACAATGTGCAGCCGCCGCAACCGAAAGATTTGGGTTGCACACCGCATTTTTGCCCCTAAAACCCCTTAGCGGTTGTCGGCACATTAAACGATGGCCCATGTCTCTGGGTCTGTTAATGCGAAAGAAAAGATATTGACCATCCAAACGCCCCTTCTGGATCAAATCAATGTCCCAGCTGACCTTCGCGTGCTGGCGGATGAGCAATTGCCGCAACTCGCCCAGGAACTGCGCGACGAGATGTTGGATGCAGTATCAGTCACCGGTGGGCATCTGGGGGCTGGACTCGGCGTTGTCGAACTGACCATCGCCCTGCACCATGTCTTCAACACGCCCCATGACCGACTGGTCTGGGATGTTGGCCACCAATGTTACCCCCACAAGATCCTGACCGGACGTCGGGACCGCATTCGCACCCTGCGCAAGGAAGGTGGGCTTTCGGGCTTCACCAAACGAAGCGAAAGCGAATATGACCCCTTCGGTGCCGCACACTCCTCCACTTCCATAAGCGCCGGTCTTGGTATGTCAGAAGCGGCACGATTGTCAGCCATCGACCGAAATGTCGTCTCCGTAATTGGTGACGGATCGATAACAGCCGGCATGGCTTATGAGGCAATGAACAATGCTGGGGGGCTGGACGCACGCCAGATTGTCATTTTGAATGACAATGACATGTCCATTGCACCCCCAACGGGCGCGATGAGCCACTATCTGGCGCGTCTCGTTTCGGGCCGCACCTATCGCTCAATCCGTGAAACTGCCAAGCACATCAATGAGAAATTGCCGGAGTTCCTCGCTGACAAGGCTCGCAAGACTGAGGAATATGCCCGTGGGTTTCTGACTGGCGGAACTTTGTTTGAAGAACTGGGTTTCTATTACATCGGCCCGATTGACGGCCATAATCTCGATATTCTTCTCCCGATTTTGCGTAATGTTCGCGACAGCGACCAGGGGCCAATCCTCATTCATGTGGTGACGGAAAAAGGCAAAGGTTATGCACCCGCAGAAGGTGCGCGTGACAAGCTCCATGCCGTCGCCAGGTTCAACGTCGTAACCGGTGAACAAGCCAAGTCTATACCCAATGCCCCTTCCTATACAAAGGTCTTTGGCAAGAGCCTCGTGCAGGAAGCACAAAATGACGATAAGATCGTCGGCATAAGTGCCGCCATGCCGGGGGGCACTGGAATTGACATATTTCAGGAAGCATTCCCGGATCGCACCTATGATGTGGGAATCGCCGAGCAACACGCGGTGACTTTTGCCGCTGGACTGGCAAGCGAAGGGTACAAGCCCTTTTGCGCTATTTACTCAACATTTTTACAGCGCGCCTATGATCAGGTAGTTCATGACGTTTCGATCCAGCAATTGCCAGTGCGCTTCCCCATTGATCGTGCCGGGTTCGTTGGAGCTGACGGGTCAACCCATGCCGGATCCTTTGACATTGCCTATCTGTCCTGTCTGCCGGGCTTTACAGTCATGGCGGCGGCCGATGAAGCCGAACTCATGCATATGGTAGCAACCGCGGCGTCCCATGATGCAGGTCCAATATCCTTTCGCTATCCACGTGGAGAAGGGGTCGGGGTGGAATTACCGGAAAAAGGCGAGATATTGCAGATCGGCAAGGGCCGGATCACGCGCGAAGGGACAAAGGTTGCGCTTTTGTCGTTCGGCGCTCGCCATGCCGATTGCATGGCTGCAGCAGAAATGCTTGAGGATCACGGCCTTTCCACCACGGTCGCGGATGCACGTTTTGCCAAGCCGATCGACACTGAATTGATCTGGCAACTGGCTCGCAACCACGAATTGCTGATTACCGTGGAGGAAGGGTCAACCGGTGGATTTGGTGCCATGGTGCTGCAGCATCTGGCTGGTGCAGGCCTGCTGGATATCGGGCTCAAAGTCCGCACCATGACCATGCCGGACATCTATTTGGACCAAATGAGCCCAGATCGGATGATTGAGATTGCCGGTTTGGATAGATCCGGCATTGTCAAAACCGTTTTCGAAGCGCTGAGACAGGTTGACGCCTATCCTGCTTTGGCCTGACAGATATCGTGTAAATCGCCGATATTGGAAGCATATTACGGATCGGAACAGCGATCCTCAAATCACATGAGCAAAACATCGATGAAACTATTCAGATATGCGGTCTGGGCCGGAATTTTTGTTTTGGGCGCTTTTCTCGCTTACAGCACAGTCAATTGGACCATTAACAACACCAAAGACATCAGTTCATCGATGAAGGCGGATATAGGCGGGCCGTTTTCAGCGGTGCGCAGTGATGGCACACCAATCACATATGCGGATATTGTCGGGCGGCCTCACGTAATGTTTTTTGGCTTCACGCACTGCCCCGATGTTTGCCCCACTACACTCTATGAAGCCAGCCTTTGGCTTGAGGCGCTGGGTGATGATGGCGACAAGGTGGATGTGTATTTTATAACTGTCGACCCTGAACGCGACACCGCAGACATCATGGACAGCTATTTGTCTTCCTTTGGTGGACGGATCAAAGGCATAACGGGTACCAAGGAACAAATGGACCAGTTACTGCGCAACTGGCGGGTTTATGCTGAAAAAGTACCGACAGAAGACGACTACACGATGAATCACACTGCTACGACATATTTGATGAACAGCAAGGGTGAATTTGTCGGCACTATCGCCTATGGTGAGGACAAGGAGACCGCAATTAAAAAGCTGCGCAAACTTGTGGTAAATGAAGGATAGCAATGGGTCTGATCGGCAAATCCTCACTCATTGTTGGCGCAGCACTATTTTGTGGCGCATCCCTTGCTCTCTGGCTGGGTTTTGGTGGGGGTGTCTATGCAAATTACCTGTCCGGTGTGCTGATGAATTGTTTTTAAGTGCAAAGTAAACTTGCCGTCCTGATCCCCCTTCCAGCACCGGTTGCATTCTTCCCCTCTTGTCAAGTGGAGCAGAGCCTGCAACAGCAGGCTTCATGAATAAACCGACTGAACGAATCCGGCTGGACCAACTCCTCACCAAGCGTGGACTGAGTGCAAGTCGTTCAAGGGCGCGCGATGCAATTGCGCGAGGTTGCGTTACTGTCGGTGGCCAAACAGCCACAAAGGCCGGTATGTTGGTTAGCACCGCATGCGAGATTGACTTGAACGACCCGGCTTCAAGCTATGTCTCCAGATCTGCCTTCAAGCTTGTAGCAGGCCTGGAGGCTGCAAATATCGATGTCAGCGGACAAGTTGCAGTTGATCTTGGCGCATCCACTGGTGGTTTTACTCAGGTGTTGTTGGAACGCGGGGCTAAGTCGGTACTGGCCATTGATGTTGGCCACGGACAACTCGTCCAATGGATTGCCGACGATCCAAGAGTCACCAGTCTGGAAGGCGTGAATGCCCGTAATCTCACGCGCGAAATTCTTACGCCGCAACCGGACCTGATCGTCAGCGATGTGAGTTTCATTTCATTGCGCCAGGCTGCCGAACCAACGCTGCTATTGAGCGCATCGCAAGCTCAATGTGTTTTGTTGGTCAAACCGCAATTCGAAGTTGGGCGGGCCGGCATTGCCAAAGGCGGAATGGTCAAAGACCCTGGCATTGCCCGGCAAGCTGTTGAGCAGGTCAGGCACTGGTTTGAAAACCTGCCTGGCTGGACTGTCACTAAACTTATCCC
>JBPCWM010000156.1:0-19076 GCA_051009515.1 Rhizobiaceae bacterium
ATCGACATGCTGAGGGCAGCAGGCATTGACTGTTTCGGCCCCCTGCCGGCAGACACCATGTTCCACGCAGCAGCCCGTGAAACCTATGATGCGGCAATTTGCATGTATCATGATCAGGCGCTTATACCTGCCAAGGCGCTGGCCTTTGATGAAACCGTCAATGTGACTTTGGGGCTTCCCTTTGTGCGAACCTCTCCCGACCATGGCACCGCATATGACCTGGCCGGAACGGGCAAAGTCAATCCCGGTAGTACGATTGCCGCAATACGATTGGCAGATCAGATGAGCAAAAACACATGAGCCACATTGATGGCCTCCCGCCTCTGCGCGAAACGATTTCAAAGTTCGGATTGGCCGCTAAAAAAACACTGGGTCAGAATTTTCTGCTTGATTTGAACATCACCATGAAGATTGCCCGTGCAGCAGGTTCGCTTGACGGCGTAACCGTTCTGGAAATTGGCCCTGGCCCCGGTGGATTGACCCGCGCACTTTTGGCCAGCGGTGCAGAACAGGTTGTTGCCATCGAGCGTGATGAGAGGTGCCTGGCTGCCCTCGAAGAAATATCGAACGCATACCCCGGAAAAATCACATCGGTAATGGACGATGCTCTGAACCTCGACCATCGACAACTGCTTGAAGAAGCCGGTGTATGTATCGGATCGGACTCAGTCAAGATTGTAGCCAATCTCCCCTATAACATTGCCAGCCCATTGTTCACCAACTGGATTGGAGAAGAACCTTGGCCACCATTTTGGAATGGTATGGTTTTGATGTTTCAAAAGGAAGTCGCCCAACGTATTGTTGCCACTCCAACAGATAAGGCCTGGGGAAGACTGGGCGTGTTTTCGAACTGGCGAACCCAATCGCAGATTGCCTTCGACCTTCCGCCACAAGCGTTTACTCCGCCGCCTAAAGTCACTTCTTCCGTTGTAATGCTTCATCCGCGCCCCCAGCCACTAGCCGCGCAGCAATCAAAACTTGAACGCGTCACGCAAGCTGCATTTGGCCAACGGCGCAAAATGCTGCGGCAAAGCCTGAAACAGCTTGGGGGACAGGACCTTCTGGATGAGGTTGGGATCACCGGCACACGGCGTGCAGAAGAATTGTCACTTGAGGACTATGTCAAGCTGGCCAACGCAATTGACTAGGGTCTGACCCTAGAGCAACAGGCCTTCGACGAAGCCAGACATTCCGGCAGCCCTGCGATCCCTGCGCAGGCGCTCGGCTCGCAAAATAGCTTTTACATCGGCAAAACAAGTATCCAGATCATCATTGATGAGTGGGTATTGGTACTCATCCCAATGCTGCATTTCCACGCGGGCGTTTTCGAGCCTTCGGTTGATGACATCTTCTGCATCTTCAGCCCGTCTGATCAGCCTGTTTTTCAACTCGGCCATTGATGGTGGCAAAATGAAAATGCTTACGATGTCAGCCCGAGCCGCTTCAAACATTTGCAGCGCTCCCTGCCAGTCTATGTCGAACAACATGTCCCGGCCTTCATCCATGGCCTTCTGAACCGGCTCGAACGGTGTACCATAGAAATTGCCATGCACTTCTGCAGATTCCAGAAGCCCCCCCGTGTCGCGCATAATCTCGAACTCACGCTTCGAAATAAAGTGATAGTCCTTGCCATCAATTTCGCTTCCACGTCTGGCCCTCGTAGTTACGGATACAGAGAGTGAAATAGTAGGGTCATCACGCAGCAAGTTGCGGGCGATTGTTGATTTGCCAGCGCCCGATGGCGACGACAGCACCAGCATCAGCCCCCTGCGGTCCACGTGGCGCTCCACTCCGGTCGCGGGAGACAGCGCTTGTTCATTCTTGTTCGCCATTGACGATCCTACTCCACGTTAAGGCACTGTTCCCGAAACTGGTCGACAACCACTTTCATCTCCAGACCAATCTCCGTCAAGGACACCGCATTGGACTTTGAACACAATGTATTGCATTCGCGGTTGAATTCCTGCGCCAGAAAGTCAAGCTTGCGCCCGGTGGGGCTGCCGGCTGCAAGGTGCTCACGCGCTGCGCATATATGGGCGTTCAACCGGTCCAGCTCTTCACGAATGTCGGCCTTTGTTGCCAATAGGGCAAGTTCCTGCGCAACCCGGTCCGCATCAGGCTCGATGGCGGATTGTACGCGATCCAGTTGCTCTTTCAGCCTTGCGCCGATCGCTTCACTGGTACGTGAGGGGTCAGCTTCCGCGCGCTCAACCAATCTGTCCATCTGATCCAGATTGCCCGACAATAAATCATTGAGCACCTGCCCTTCCCGCTCTCTATTTGTGCGCAATGCGGAAACTGCGCATTGCATACTGTCCAGCAAGGCCCGATCCAATTCGGCCTGTTCATCCGCATCGCGCTGATCATCGCCGGATTCCAGCACCCCCCTTATTGCGAGTATGTCTGCAGCACTGGAGGGACCCAGATTGGAACTGGCTTCAATCTTCTCGACCGCTGACAGGACCGTATTCAATACAGTTTCGTTTAGAACAACATTTGCCGTACCGCTACCACGTTCAAAAGTCAGAGAAACTTGCAGATTGCCGCGAGAAAGCTGAGCAGAGACCTGCTTTTTCGCTGCTTGTTCAAGCCGTTCATATCCTGATGGCAACCGCAGTCGAATATCGAGACCTTTGCCATTGACTGACCGTAGTTCCCACGACCACCGCAAACCAAAGGCATCGCCTTCGGATTGTCCAAACCCTGTCATACTCCTCAGCATCAGTTATCCTGTGTAGCAGGCTCAGGAGACGCATCATCTTCCGGCTTGGGCTTGTTCTTTGCTTCACGCTCACGCTGCGCTTCAATCTTGCGCCATGCCGCAACATTTTTATTGTGTTCGCTCAGCGTCTTTGCAAAGGCATGACCACCAGTTCCATCAGCCACAAAATACAAATCATCACTCTGCAGCGGATTTGCAGCAGCCCGAAGGGAAGCTATCCCTGGATTAGCAATCGGCCCGGGAGGCAGGCCATCAATATGATAGGTATTGTAGGCCGTTACCTTGTCAATTTCCGAGCGGCGCAAACCGCCGCGGTCCTTGGGCTTTCCGCGCCCACCCCACAATCCGTAAATTATGGTCGGGTCGGTTTGCAGGCGCATCCCCCTGCGCAGCCGATTTACAAAGACAGATGCCACATGACGTCTTTCATCGGCTATGCCGGTCTCCTTTTCAACAAGAGAGGCGAGGATTACCAGTTCTTCCGGGCTCCGCAATGGAAGGTCTTTCGCACGGGTGTTCCAGACTTCCATAACTGCCTTTTGTTGGGCTTTTTGAAGCCTTTCCAGGATTTCAGCGCGGGTGGTCCCGGTCTGAAAGAGGTATGTGTCTGGCAACAACGTGCCCTCTTGCGGAATATCTGGAACGTCGCCCTTCAACCTTTCATTTGCGGCAAGGCGTTCCATCATGCGAAACGACGTCCAGCCTTCGGGAAAGGAAATGGCATGCATTATGGCCTTGCCCTCTGTCAGCTGCAGCATGACCTCTCGCATGCTCATGCCGGGAGTAAAGGCAAATTCACCGGCCTTGAGTCGATTTGATTTCCCGGCAGCTTTCACCCCATGGGCAAATACGCGCATTATCCCTTCTCTGCGGATAATCTTTTTTTCCTCGAGATCCGGGATGATGGAAGAGAATGTCGCCCCCTTGGGAACAATAAAAGTTGTCGCCTCCTCCAATGGACCAGGCGAATCAAACTGCATCATTGCCATCCAGATCAATCCAACAAACAGCAATGATGCCAGGAACGCCGCTGTCATCAAGAAATTGAAAAAGCGAACCGTCTTGGACCGCGCTAAAAGAGACGGTTTGGACTTTGGAAAATCGATGTGGACCGGCTGATCATCCACGGGAGCCCGTGATTTCACGCTCTCCCCTGCGGAACTGTCGGAGGAACCTCCGTCGTCGTTCTGTGCCTGCCGTCCAAACGGTGTTTGTTTTGATGTATCGTTCAAGTGCTTGACTTCTTTCCATCACATTTACTACCGCAGGAGCCTGAAGAACAGCCGATCCAGCTTCCTGCGATAGAATCAAATCAATGTGGCGATAGGACGGAACCTTAGCGTTCCTGCGACCTTCGCTCAATCACCATTGCCAGTAAATCAGTCAGCCTTGGTAAATATCAGTGAGGCATTTGTGCCACCAAACCCAAAGGAATTGGACAACACCGTCGTCAGTTCCTTTTCCCTGGACTGATGCGGCACCAGATCAATATCAGTCTCGGCTTCAGGATTATCCAGATTGAGCGTCGGAGGTAATTTGCTATCCCGCATGGCCAAAAGGCAGAATATCGCTTCAACAGACCCTGCTGCACCCAACAGATGACCGATTGCGGATTTTGTCGACGACATTGATACGGTAGATGCCGACTTACCCACCAGGCGCTCAACCGCCCCCAATTCCATGGTATCGGCCATGGTTGAGGTACCATGAGCATTTACATAGTCAATTTCGGATACATCAATGCCTGCTCGCTTAACGCAGGCAACCATGGCCCGGTAGGCACCTTCGTGATCTTCTGCCGGTGCAGTGATGTGAAATGCGTCTCCAGACAGACCATAACCTATCAGTTCGCCATAAATTTTGGCGCCACGGGCCTTGGCGTGCTCGTATTCTTCCAGAACGACGATACCCGCACCCTCTCCCATGACAAAACCATCGCGATCCGCGTCCCATGGCCGTGACGCTTTTTGTGGGTCATCGTTAAACTGGGTGGACAGGGCCTTGCAAGCTGCAAACCCGGCCAAAGATATGCGGCAAACGGGGGATTCAGCACCACCTGCCACCATGACATCGGCATCGCCCAACGCGATCATGCGTCCTGCGTCGCCAATTGCATGGGCGCCAGTTGAACAGGCCGTCACAACTGAGTGGTTTGGGCCTTTAAGCCCATGCATGATGGATACATAGCCGGAAGCGAGGTTGATCAGTCTACCGGGAATAAAGAACGGGCTGACACGGCGCGGGCCACGATCCCGCAACAGCAACGATGTTTGCTCAATACCCTGCAATCCGCCGATACCGGACCCGATCATCGTTCCAGTGGCGCATTTTTCATCCTCTGTCTTAGGATGCCATCCAGCGTCGTTCAGCGCCTGCGTGGCGGCTGAAACGGCATAGACGATAAAGGGATCAACCTTGCGCTGTTCCTTGACTTCCATCCAGTCGTCAGGATTGAATTTGCCTTCTGCAGTATCTCCCAGAGGGATCTGGCACGCGATTTTCGCCGGCAGGTCCTCTACCTCAAAATCTTCGACTTTGGCCGCTGCATTCTTGCCTGCAAGGATATTAGCCCAGGTGGAGTCCACGGATCCCCCCAGTGGCGACACCATGCCAACACCAGTTACCACCACGCGTCTCATTGCAGCTCCACCCGTTGAGTTGTTTCTGAAGTGTATTTTATAATTGAAAAACAGATGCGGGCGCCAATTGGCGCCCTTCTGTCATGCCAGCTGTCAAAATCGGCATGCAAAAGTCTTCAGGAAGCCTTATTGGCGTCCAGATAGTTCACGGCGTCTGCCACTGTCTGAATGGTTTCAGCAGCGTCGTCTGGAATTTCAACGCCAAATTCTTCTTCAAATGCCATGACCAGTTCAACGGTGTCCAGGCTGTCCGCACCCAGATCATCGATGAAGGAGGCGTTGGTTACCACCTTATCAGCTTCAACACCGAGGTGTTCTACAACGATGTCTCTTACGCGCTTTTCAGTGTCGCTCATATTGGTTCTCCGATATCGGCCAAAATTGTTTGCGCCTTACTAGTTAACGCGCGGGATTAGATCAAGCGCTATTGTTGCGCCAATGCACAGACCAATCAATGACCAGCCTTCATTAATTCACTAAATCATTGCCATTCCACCATTAACATGGATTGTTTGGCCCGTGATATAGGCTGCTTCATCACTGGCCAGATAGACCACCGCACTGGCTACTTCTTCACCCGTTCCCAACCTCTTGGAAGGAATCGTAACCAGAATCGCATCGCGCTGCTTGTCGTTAAGCGCATCGGTCATGGGAGTTGAGATAAATCCCGGTGCCACACAATTGACCGTGACACCGCGGCTGGCGATTTCCATGGCCAGTGACTTAGACATTCCAATCATGCCGGCCTTGGATGCGCAGTAATTTCCCTGCCCCGGATTGCCGGTCACTCCAACGATCGAAGTTATATTGATGATGCGACCACCCTTGCGCCGCATCATTGGGTAAACCGCGTCGCGGGTCAGTTGGAACACCGATTTCAGGTTGATATCCAGAACCGCATCCCAGTCTTCATCGCTCATGCGAACAAACAGGCCATCCTTGGTGATGCCTGCATTGTTGACCAAAATGTCGATACCGCCAAGCTCTGCTTCAGCAGTCTTGGCCAGTTCCTTTACCGACTCTGCGTCTCCAAGGTTGGCCGGAAAAATGTGGACACGATCGCCAAGTTCGGCAGCAATTTCCTTCAACCGCTGTTCGCGGGTCCCGTGCAATCCAACAATCGCCCCTTGAGCGTGTAGGCCCTTGGCAATGGCGACACCGATGCCACCTGACGCCCCGGTTACCAGCGCTTTCTTTCCACTCAAGTCAAACATCTGCAATTCCCGTTCCAAATAACTGTGTTATGTCATGCGCTTGTTGCGCATACTATAGATTCTGTTTCCGCTACTTCATAAATTGATTCAACGCACTGGCCCGTCGTGCAGCCGGCTACCTCAGGAGTTCAAATCTCCAAGTGCAGCAGAAATATCGTCCGGTTTGCCAATTGCACGGCCAGCCAGATCACGCTCAATGCGACGCGCGAGACCGGTCAACACCTTGCCTGAACCGACTTCCCAAACGGTACCAACTCCGTTGTGATGCATATATTGCACGCTATCAGCCCAGCGCACGCGACCTGTCACCTGCTCAACTAGCCGTTTTTTAATGTCGGACGGATGGGAAATGGGTTCGGCCAGCACATTGCAAACAAGAGGCACGATGGTTGGTTTGATATCAACTTCCTCCAGTGCCTCGGCCATGCGATCAGCAGCGGGCTGCATCAGGGTGGAGTGAAATGGAGCCGAAACGGGCAAGGGTAGCGCACGTTTGGCTCCAGCACTTTTGCAGGCTTCCATGGCCCGTTCCACAGCCTCCTTGTGGCCGGAGATTACCAATTGTCCGCCTCCATTGTCATTGGCGATCTGGGCTATATTGTCATCGCTGGAGGCGTCACTGCAGGCGCTCTCAACTTGAGCCTGATCCAGTCCGATAATTGCTGCCATAGCCCCTATCCCAACAGGAACCGCAGCCTGCATGGCTTCTCCGCGAATGCGCAACAGCCGCGCTGTGTCAGAGATTGTCAATGCGTGAGCTGCGGCCAATGCGGAATATTCTCCAAGGCTGTGGCCAGCCACATAGGCTGCTGAAGTCACTTGAAACCCCTGAGCTTCCATCGCCCGCAAGGCTGCCAGACTGACAGCCATCAGGGCTGGCTGGGCATTGACGGTGGCTGTGAGGGCATCGTCTGGCCCCTCCCAAATGATTTTTGAGAGTTTCTCGCCCAGCGCCTCATCCACCTCTTCAAAGACAGCGCGGGATTCGGGAAACGCATCGGCCAGCTCTTTGCCCATGCCAACCGCCTGTGATCCTTGTCCGGGAAAGGTAAGTGCAAGCATAATGTGCTCCTTTTTTTGGTTCTGGACGCCTAGTTGCTGAAAGATTGGCAAAAGGTCAAGCTGGGCGGGTTATCCACCAGCCCGGTAACCCCTTCGACTGCCTGTTTATTTGCTCTGTTTAGTTTGCTCTGGCGCGCAATTCTGAAATTGTCATTTTAGGCGCGATCCCTTCTGCATCAATCATCAGCTCGATCAATCCGCCGGTTTTGGACGCGCAGGCCCGTTCAAATGCGGCTTTAAAGTCGGCCGTGCGACGCACGGTTTCGCCATGCAGGCCATATGCCTGTGCCAGTTTTGCAAAGTCCGGATTTACAATATTGGTGCCGAACACCCGACAGGGATAATCACGTTCCTGATGCATGCGTATGGTGCCGTAAGTGCCATTGTTCAACACGAGAATGACTGGTGCAGCTCCATACTGCAGCGCTGTCCCTAGTTCATTTCCCGTCATCTGGAAATCGCCATCACCTGCAAAGCAAAGGACAAACCTGTGCGGCTGTGCAAGTTTGGCTGCAACGGCCGCAGGTATGCCAGCGCCCATGGCGCCTGCCTGCGGGCCAAGTAACTCTTTTCCATCTCCGTAATAGAGATAGCGCCCGCCCCAACTGGCAAAATTTCCAGCACCGTTGGTAACGATCGTATCCCTTGGCAGACGGTCGCGCAGCCATTCCATGATGACGCCCATGTCGACATCACCGGGCTGCGGGCGCACTTGCAGACCGTCCTGCCAGACCTTTCGCGCGGTTTTTGTTCGCTCTGACCAGGGGCGGTCGGTGATCGGTGTGTAGTCGCGCAGACCCGCAGCTGCCTTGTTCGGTTCCGAAACCATTGCAATATCGGGGGTATACACTTTGCCGATTTCCTGCTCACTGGCGTGAACATGGACCAGCTTTTTGGAAAAATTTGCCGGGTCAAATAATCTGTAGCCCTGAGTCAGGGTTTCACCAAAACGCACATTGAGCGCAACAATTAGGTCGCTCTCGTCAAGAAAGGAGCGAATTTCAGGCGCAAGTGCGAAGGCGGCCTCCCCAATATAGCTCGGGGAATAATTGTTGATGATGTCCTGACTGCGGAATGTCACAATGACAGGCAGTTCATTGGCTTCGGCAAAACTTGTCAGTGCCTGCGCACCATCGCGGTTCCATCCGCCGCCACCTGCAACAACTACAGGCTTTTTTGCCTTGCTGATCGCATCCATGATTTGATTCAGACCGTCGGCGGACGGTGACGCCTGAACTGCTTTGATCAGACCGCGTGGCCGGGCTTCTGTCTGTTGAACAAGCATGTCTTCAGGAAGCGCCACAACAACGGGGCCGGGTCGGCCCGAAAGAGCCGTTGAAAATGCCCGTGATACGAGTTCCGGCACTCGGTCTGCATGATCGATTTCCACCACCCATTTGGCCATCGTGCCAAATACAGCTTTGTAGTCCATTTCCTGAAAAGCTTCGCGCTCCCGCATGGAGGTCTCAATCTGTCCAACGAAAACCACCATAGGGCTGGAATTTTGCATGGCTGTGTGAATACCGATCGAGGCGTTGGTCGCACCAGGACCTCGTGTTACAAACAGCACGCCCGGCTTACCAGTCAACTTGCCATAGGCTTCCGCCATAAAGGCTCCGCCCCCTTCGTTTCGGCAACCGACAAAACGAAACCGGTTGGAAACATCATGTAGCGCGTCGAGAACGGCCAGATAGCTTTCACCCGGAACACCGAAACCCATTTCAACGTCCTGGGCCATCAGGCATTCAACAAGCAATTGAGCACCGGTGCGTATCATGCTGAAATTCCTTAAAGAAAAATGCCCGGCCACGCCATGCAACCGGGCATTGATTGTTTTCAGTTGAGCGAAGTCCGGTTAGCGGATTTTCACTGTTTCGAACTTGCCACCTTTGACTTCCAGTTCCTTGTAGGAACCCGCAGCTTCACCGACTTCGGTGAAGGTTACGTTTGAAGCACCTTCATAATCGACTTCGCCACCGGATTTCAGGATTTCCAGCGCCTTGACCAGTTCGCCTGGGAGAATCTTTTCACCCGGCGCGTTGGCAACGCTCATAATTTTTGCCTGCATGGCTGCACGATCTGCAGAACCAGCGGCCTGCATGGCCAGGATCATGAGAGCAGCAGCGTCATAGGATTCCGGCATGAACGGGCCATCATTCTTGGCCAGACCACCGGCAGTTGCCACTTCCTTGAACTTGGCGGCACCAGCGGAGTCTGAGCCCGGCAATGTACCGATTGTGCCGTTGAGATCATCACCAATCGCGGCGATCAGAGATTCGCCGATCATTCCGTCAGCCAGGATGAATTTTTCAAATGCGCCTGTATCGAGGGACGTCTGAATAATGCCTTTGCCACCCTGGTCGACGTAGCCGAATACAGCCAGATGCTCGGCACCTGCCGCTGCCAGCGCGCCGACTTCAGCAGAGTAATCGGCCTTGCCGTCTTCATGGGCTGCGGAAATCGCGACTTTGCCGCCATTGGCAGTGAAGGCTGCTGTAAACGAGGCTTCAAGACCCTTGCCGTAGTCGTTGTTGGTAAAGGTGACCGCAACATTGGTGATGCCCTTGTCTTTCAGGATATCAGCCAAAACCTGGCCCTGTCGGGCATCAGACGGGGCTGTGCGGAAGAAAAATCCCTTGTCTTCAATAGTCGACAATGCAGGAGATGTTGCAGATGGAGACACCATTACAACCCCGTTGGGCACGCCCACATTGTTTGCAATCGCGGTTGTGACACCGGAGCAATCTGCACCCATAATGCCAACAACACCGTCAGATGTAATCAGACGTTCGGCCGCTGCTGTTGCGGCGGCTGCATCTGTACAGGTGGAATCACCACGCACAGAAACAACTGTCTTGCCATCAAGCACTTTTCCAGCCGTTTCTTTCATGGCCAGCTCTGCTGCAGCAGCCATATCGGGTGTCAGTGATTCAATTGGTCCTGTAAACCCAAGAATCACGCCCATTTTCAATTCATGACCATCAGCAAAGGCAGCGCCGGTCAGGCCCGCCAAAATTGTGGATGCGAGAAGTATTTTTTTCATCTTTTTCTCCCTGAAAAATACTCGATTGAGGTCAAACCCCTAAGAACTTCAACAGCCCAGCTGCCTTACCGCGTAATCTCTCTTACTTTGATGTCCAAGGCAACAGCAGTTTCACGGATCTTGTTGCACGTTATTCTTTGGTTGCCGTCCTTTCCGGCAAAATCCCACCCGGGCTGAAACGCATGACCAGCAGCATGACAAGTCCCATGGTCAGCAAGCGCATATGCTGGGAAGATTCCAACAAATGATTGCGCAGAGGGCTGGTCTCATCCATGCCGGAAGTCAACACTCCCATCAGCCAGTTACCAGCCGGTTCCGCCTCAATCCAGATGAACCAGATCAGGAAGGCACCCAGGACCGCGCCCAGATTATTTCCTGATCCACCGACAATAACCATGACCCAGATCAGAAACGTAAAGCGCAAGGGCTGATAGGAACTCGGAGTGAATTGCCCATCAAGGGTTGTCAGCATGGCACCGGCAATACCGACGACGGCTGACCCCAGCACAAAAATCTGCAGATGCCGCTTGGTGACATTCTTGCCCATGGCCGCAGCCGAGACTTCATTGTCGCGGATGGCGCGCACCATGCGGCCCCATGGGGAGGCCAGAGCCAGTACGCACAGCGCCAGAACGATAAGCAAAACAAGAGCAAAAAGACCTGAATAGCAGATCTTGACGAACAGGCTTGAGCCTTCAACGATCAGTTCCCGCAACGCATTTGCCCGCTCATCACCAGACAGAGCGGCCAATTTGTCGCTGTAGAACCACTCCACCCAGCCAGCGAAAGTGGGGCTGTTCTGCAAATCAAGTTCGTAGGGTACAGGACGGTCCAGGCCGGTGACATTTTTCACTCCGCGGGTCAGCCAGTCCTCATTTTTCATGATCGCAATCAAAATTTCCGATATGCCAAGTGTTGCGATGGCCAGATAGTCGGAGCGCAATCCCAGAGCCACCTTGCCAATCAGCCAGGCAACACCTGCAGCGAACAGCCCACCAACAAACCATGAAAACAGAATTGGCAGCCCCAAGCCGCCCAGAAAGCCTGACTTTGCCGGATTGTCCGCTTCAATTGCGTTGACTGCTGGATCATATTTCGAGCGGATGACAATATATCCGCCAACTACCAATACCAGTAGCGAAAGAGTTTTGACCCAACCAGATTTCATTTTGTAGACAACGCAAAGGATCAGCGCGACCAGCACGGCAAGAGCCAGCCCGGCCAGCATAATGCCGCCCCCACCAGCCGCCCAGGCAGTTGGAACCGGTGCGGTGGAAACCAGCACCGCGGCAACACCACCAAGCGCTGCAAAGCCCATGATCCCAACATTGAACAGACCCGCATAACCCCATTGAATATTCACACCGAGCGACATTACCGCCGAAATCAGGCAGAGGTTGAAAATGGCAAGGGCAACGTTCCAGGACTGAAACTGCCCGACCAGTATCAGGCCAATGGCAATAATCCCAAAACCGGCAAAGGCACGCAGTGTCTGGTTCATATCACCTTGCCCTTCAACAGCCCTGTCGGTCTGACCAGAAGCACGACCACAAGAATAATAAACGACACAGCGAATTTGTAGTCTGTCGACAGTAATTGCATCAAGCCGTCCGGTGCCCAGTCAGCAGGCACCAGATAGGTGAGCAACTTCTTGTAGGCATAGGTGATGGTGACTTCCGAAAATGCAACAACAAAGCCACCCAATATGGCACCAACCGGATGACCTACACCACCAACAATCGCGGCAGCAAACATGGGCAACAACAGCTGGAAATAGGTAAATGGCTTGAAACTCTTGTCCAGCCCGTAAAGCGTGCCGGCAATGGTTGCCAGCCCGGCCGCAATGATCCACGTCACCATGACAACTTTTTGCGGTGATATGCCGGACAGAAGCGCCAAATCTTCATTGTCGGAAAAGGCACGCATGGATTTCCCCGTGCGGGTGCGGTTCAGGAACCAAAACAGGGCGGCAACCAGGATTATGGCAACTACAACTGTGAGCATTTGTGATGTCTTGATCGCCAGACCTTCATTAAGACCGGTCGCCTTTTTGAAGGCACGGGCCTTGATCAAAAATCGTTCGCCATCAAAGAAGTTTTGGTCATTGGGGCCAATGATAAAGCGCACCAGCGCATTCATCACGAACATAACACCCACAGATGCC
This sequence comes from Rhizobiaceae bacterium, assembly GCA_051009515.1. Taxonomy (GTDB): domain Bacteria; phylum Pseudomonadota; class Alphaproteobacteria; order Rhizobiales; family Rhizobiaceae; genus Pseudahrensia. The sequence continues at coordinate 12,845 of JBPCWM010000156.1, forward strand.
ATAACCATTCTGATCGGCGGGGCTTTGATTTCACGATAGTGCTTATACACCAGTCGGTCCGTCAGCAAGGCAAACGCCGCTGTTATCGCAACACCTATGGGCAGCGCCAGCAGGGCAGTAGGAAGCGGCCCAAGTGATATGCCAATGGACTGAAACCACCATGTTATCAGCACCACAAACATGGTGCCAAAGGCCATCAGGTCCCCATGAGCAAAATTGGCAAACCGCAAAATACTGTAAAGTAAAGTGATGCCAAGGGCACCAAGTGCAAGTTGCGATCCATAAGCGATGCCGGGGATCAGCACAAAGTTGGAAAACAGGACGAGCGCATTCAGGAAATCAATCACAGCTAACCTCCCAAAAAGCTTGCGCGTACTTCGGGATTGGCAAGCAAGGCTTCACCCGTATCGGTAAACCGGTTTTCGCCGGTCACCAACACATATCCACGATCAGCAATATTGAGAGCCTGACGGGCATTTTGTTCGACCATCAAAATCGCCACACCCTTTTCCCGGATTTCAAGAATCCGGTCGAAGAGTTCGTCCATGACAATGGGAGACACCCCTGCAGTGGGCTCGTCCAGCATCAACACTTGCGGCTTGGTCATCAAGGCGCGACCAACCGCAACCTGTTGACGTTGTCCACCTGAAAGCTCACCAGCCATCTGGTTCCGTTTATCCCTCAGGATGGGGAACAGGTCATAAATCTCATTCATCGTATCTGAAAAATCATCCGTGCGCAGGAATGCACCCATTTCGAGATTCTCTTCAACGCTCATGCCAGTGAACACGTTTGAAGTCTGTGGCACAAAGGCGATACCGGCAGCGATCCTGTCCTGTGGTGTCAGGCCCGTGATTTCACGACCGTCCAGCAGAACTTGTCCCTCACGCAGATCCAGCATGCCCAGAAGGGCTTTCATTGCGGTCGATTTACCGGCTCCATTTGGCCCGACAATAACGGCAATTTCACCCAGTTCAACGCCTATCGTACAGCCCTTGAGAATATCGGCCCCGCCATACCCGCCAACAAGGTTTTCCCCGACCAAATACATCAGGCTGCACCCGGTTTCTTGTTTTTCAAACCGCGCCCAAGATATGCCTCAATGACCTGTTCATTGGCCCGCACCTCTTCGGCTGTGCCTTCGGCGAGCACACTGCCTTCGGCCATGACTATGACCGGATCACACATGCGCCCGATAAAATCCATATCATGCTCAATCATGCAGAACGTATAGCCCCGCTGATTGTTAAGACGGAAAATTGCGTCTCCGATTTCCGCCAGCAAGGTACGGTTGACCCCAGCACCCACTTCATCCAGCAGTACCACCTTGGCATCGACCATCATGGTACGGCCAAGCTCCAGCAGCTTTTTTTGCCCCCCCGACAGATTACCAGCCTTTTCGTTGACGAGATGGGAAAGGTTGAGAAATTCGATGACTTCGATGGCCTTTTGACGAATTTGCTCTTCTTGACGGGCAACTTCTCCGCGCCGAAACCATGTATTGATCAACTGCTCACCCTTTTGATCAGCCGGAACCATCATCAGGTTTTCCAGCACAGACAGGGTCGAGAATTCGTGAGCGATCTGGAAAGTACGTAGCAGGCCTTTTGCGAATAATTCATGAGGCGGCAGACCGGTGACATCTTCTCCGTCCAGCCGAACTGTTCCCGAAGATGGAGGAAAAAGACCCGCGATGATATTGAACAGAGTGGTTTTGCCCGCGCCATTGGGGCCAATCAGGCCGGTAATGGACCCGCGTTTCACCGAAAGCGTGGCATTGTTGACGGCGTGAACGCCACCAAACTGCTTTGACAGAGCCTCAACTTCAATCATTTGACGACATAAAAAGGCAAACTCGGCCCGTAACCCCGGAGTTAATTCGTTTATTTGCCTAGCCCAAGCGAAAAGAAAACAAAAGCCCCGACAATGCATAACTGTGCCGGCCGGGCCAGATTGACGAGGCACGCCCCCGACAATTTTCTGCAAACGCTTGATGCCGGTCACGATTTGGGCAACCTTGGGTCCGCAAAAGCAGCTGCAAACGACACCGGGCTGTTGAAAGGAGACTATCGTCCATGACTTTTCCGGACCGCCCCAAACCCTGGTCACAAATGGCCCCTCAACTGGTCGACGTAGCTATGGGACGCAAAGCCGCCGATCTGGTTGTTCGCGGCGGCAATTGGGTCAACGTGCATTCAGGCGAAATCATACCTGATACCGATCTTGCGATATCCGGCGGTCGTTTTGCTTATTGCGGTGAAGATGCAAGCCATTGCATTGGCGCGGACACCGTCGTGGTGGAGGCTGATGGGCGCTTTCTCGTACCGGGACTCTGCGACGCCCATATGCATGTGGAATCCGGCATGGTGACGGTGACTGAGTTTTGTCGCGCTGTAATTCCCCATGGCACAACGTCGATGTTCATTGATCCCCATGAGATTGCCAATGTGCTGGGCATGGAGGGCGTTCGCCTCATGCATGATGAAGCAATGGCCATGCCGATCAATGTTCATGTTCAGATGCCAAGCTGTGTACCCTCCGCCCCCGGCCTGGAAAACGCCGGTGCCTCACTTGGACCGCGGAATATCGCTGAGGCTTTACAATGGCCCAATATCATTGGTTTGGGTGAGGTGATGGATTTTCCAGGCGTGGCGGCAAATGCAGCACGCATGACCGGTGAAGTCGCCGCCACGATGGCGGCCAACAAGACTGTGGGTGGCCACTTTGCGTCACCTGTCCTGGACAACAGTTTTCACGCCTATGCGGCGGGTGGTCCGTCGGATGACCATGAGGGAACCCGCAAGGAAGACGCTATTGCCCGGGTCCGTCAGGGCATGAAGGCAATGCTGCGCCTTGGATCGGCCTGGTATGATGTTGAAGCACAGATCAAGGCCGTCACCGAAGACGGACTGGACTCCCGCAACTTCATTCTGTGTACCGATGACAGCCATTCCGGCACTCTGGTCAATGACGGACATATGAACAGGGTTGTCAGGCACGCTATCGAGTGCGGATTGCCAGCGCTCACCGCCATTCAAATGGCCAGTTTGAACACTGCTGAACATTTCGGCATGGCACGGGAGCTTGGCTCAATCGCACCGGGCCGCCTGGCAGATTTTTTGCTGGTTAGTGAGCTGGATACGCTGGACATTGACGCTGTCTATGGTCGCGGTGAGCTTCTTTCCAATCGGAGCGGAGTTGAAGTCAATCTGCCCAACTATCCATATCCGGACAGCGCCAAAAACACGATCAACATGAAGAAAGACCTGAGCGCCAGCGATTTCGACATTGCCGCACCTGATGGTGCTATCACAGTCTCGGCAAATGTTATCGGTGTCGTGGAGAACCAGGCTCCGACAAGGGCTCTAAAAGTCGATTTGAACGTTGTCGGCGGTCTGGTGCCAGGGGACCGGGTGCAGGACGTTTGCCAGATAGCATTGGTAGAGCGCCATCGGGCCAGCGGGGGCGTAACCAACGCACTGGTCAGTGGATTCGGCTACAACAGGCCATGCGCCATGGCTTCGAGCGTGGCCCATGACAGCCACCACATTATAGTTGTTGGCACAGACAAGTCAGACATGGCTCTCGCGGTTAATCGACTGCGTGAAGTTGGAGGTGGTGTCGTGCTGTATGCTGGTGGTGAAGAAAAAGCACTGGTGGAAATGCCGATTGCAGGGCTGATGTCGGACGAACCCTCCTCGATTGTTGCCGCAAAGGCGGACAGATTGGTAGAAGCAATGGCGCAGTGCGGTTGCAAACTTAACAATGCCTATATGCAGCACTCGCTGCTTGCGCTGGTGGTGATCCCTGAACTGCGCATTTCTGATGTTGGTCTGATCGATGTGCGCAGTTTCGAAAAGATTGACTTGTTTGCCTGAATGGTGGCTCCAGGTTCCGGTACGTTAAAACACATTGACCCTTTTTACCTTTTTGATTGTGCTTTTTGCTGCGGCGATCCACGCGTCCTGGAACGCGATGGTGAAATCAACTGGCGACAAGCTTGTCTCCATGACAGCTGTTGTTTTGGGGCATGCGCCTTTAGGGCTTCTCGCCTTAATCTTTGTACCCGTTCCACCTGCACAGGCGTGGCCAATTCTGGCTGCTTCGGTGGTCATTCACGCAAGTTATCAGTTCTGCCTGATACTGGCGTATCGTCTGGGAGACTTTACGCAAGTCTATCCAATAGCGCGCGGAAGTGGTCCGGCCATTGTTACGCTGTTTACGATCTTCGTTATGGGTGTGGAACTATCGGCAAGTGAAATACTCGCAATCAGCCTGATAGTTACCGGAATTTTCTGTCTCTCACTGCTGCGTCAGAGCGACGGGTTGCGCAATCCCAGAGCCGTGGCCGCTGCGCTGCTTACCGGTTGCTTTATTGCCGGCTACTCGCTGCTGGACGGATATGGCGCCCGCATCACAGGAAGCGCTGTTGGTTTCATAGCCTGGATGACCGTAATCAATTCGGCGGTGTTTGCGATGATGATTGGTCTCCTTCGCCCCGATGCGCTCAAACGCGTTTTTACGGAGGGGCGAAATACGTTTCTGATTGGCGGCAGCGCTTCGGTCATTGCGTATGTACTGGTGGTCTGGGCCATGACGCAGGCCCCGATTGCCGTTGTTACAGCCTTGCGCGAAACCAGCACCGTATTTGCCTTGCTGATAGGAGTTTTGTTTTTGAAGGAAAGCCTGACTGCAGGAAAAATCTTCGCCACGCTGCTGACCTTGAGCGGCGTATTGCTTTTGCGGTTTGGATTTTAGATAACCGCCCTTTCAATGAAGGGGATGCCCTTTTCAATACGCTCATAGGAAAACGGGGTTAGGTCCAGCGAACGAAATTCGCCATAGGTGATCAGTTCACAAACGCCGCGCCCCATGGCCGGAGACTGTTGAAACCCGTGGCCAGAAAATCCGTTTACGAACAGGAAATTCTGCACTCTGGTATGGGGGCCTACAACAGCGTTTTGATCCAGCGTGTTGAACGCATAATGACCGGCCCATGAATTGATTAGTTTAATGGCTTCAAACTGTGGTATTCGATTGGCAATCGCAGGCCATACCTTGTCTTCCCAAATTGAGTGGTCCTGATCAAAATCATCGAACTCTACCGCATAATCAACTTCGGGCGGACATCCGGCCAGATAGTAAGTACCGTCCGTACGCATATGGACCCCGGTCGGGTCGATGGTCAGAGGCAAATCCTGATCCAGCGGATATTGCGCATCGAATATAAATGTATAGCGTTTGCGAGGTTCCACTGGCAGATCAATGCCCGCCATTTGCGCCGTGCGCGCAGCGCGAGGACCACTGGCATTGACGATTGTCTTACCAGAAAGCATTTCGCCGGTTTTCAGCCTGACGCTGGTCACCTGTGAGCCAGCCCGGTTAAGTTCCATGGAAACCACTTCATTGGCGATATATTCCACACCCTTTTCACGCGCGGACCGTTTCCACCAGTCAAACAGCGTATTACCGTCAAAATAGCCTTCATCAACCGGATTGTGGTTGGCTGCCACAATATCATCGAGATTATAGAACGGGTATTCGTCAGCGATTTGGTCGCGTGACATGTGGCGTGTGCCGGCTCCACACGCATTCTGCGATTTTTGGCTTTCGGCCAGAAGAGAGGCAAACTCGTCATTGTCTGCAAGATACATATAACCAAAGCTCTGCAGGGGCACTTCCGGCACACGTGGGTCGTCCCCCATAAAGAAGCGAAAATTCTTCACAAACTCGGCTGCGAACTGGGAGACACGGACATTGATTTCGCTGGAAAACTGCTGTCGCATGCAGGAATTTGTATGAGCTGTGGAAGAGAACTCGTAGCTGGGATCACGTTCGACAACCAAAATTGTGCCATCAAAATCCGGATTGTTGGCGGTAAACCATGCCACTGACGAGCCCAACATGGCCCCACCAATGATTATGACGTCATAGATTTTGCGACTTGGTGTCTGTTGTTCCGCGAACATCCCAAACTCTCTCACCATCCACTCCGGACACCACAAAACATGTTGAACAAGGCAAAAACAATAGGCTGATTGAGCCGACGTTGAAAAAAACCCGCTTGCAATAGCGCTCAAACCGTCTATATCGATCTCGCACACGAATGTCGGGCTTCCGGCTGGTGGCTGAACGGATGGGTTTTCCTCACTTTACGGAAAACAGGTTTGCAAGGTAAACCGTCCTCCCGTGCTTCCGCTCTCGACACTTGTTTGATCGCGCCTTTCCTGCC
>JBPCWM010000157.1:0-18635 GCA_051009515.1 Rhizobiaceae bacterium
CCTGACCTTCGACGATCATCGGGTTGATGATCTTGCCAAAGTCATCGGCTGCCACAAACTTTTCAATTGTTGTTGTGCCCGTTGCCGGATCGATTTCCACTTCACAAATGTAGCAACCGGCTGGGAAGGTGAAGTTGGACGGATCGTAGAACGCGCCTTCCTTCAGGCCCGGCTCCATGCCCTCGGGCAGGTTGTGGCCGGTGTAGGCGCCAAGGCAGACTTCATGCCAGAGCAGCTTTTTGTCCGTCCCCTTGACCATGACTTCACCATCCTTGATTTCGATGTCACCTTCGGAGGCCTCCAGCATGTGGGCTGCAATCTTCTTGGCCTTGGCCTCAACCTTGTCGAGGGCCTTTTCAATGGCAGACATGCCCACCGCGCCGGACCGGGAACCGTAAGTGCCCATGCCGAACTGCACCTTGTCGGTGTCGCCATGCACGATCTGGATGTTCTCTCCGGGCAGTCCAAAACGGTCCGACACCAATTGGGCGAAGGTTGTTTCATGTCCCTGTCCATGGCTGTGAGAACCGGTCAATACTTCAACAGTGCCAACCGGGTTGACCCGCACTTCCGCGGATTCCCAAAGACCAACACCAGCTCCAAGCGAACCCACGGCTGCCGAAGGCGCGATACCGCAGGCCTCGATATAGCAGCTCATGCCAATGCCACGCAGCAGACCCTTACGTGCAGATTTCTTCTTGCGCTTTTCGAAATTCGCATAATCCGCGGCTTCCATTGCCGCATCCAGAGATGCGTCATAGTCACCGGCATCATAGCACATGATGACGGGTGTCTGATGCGGGAACTCGCGAACAAAATTGGCGCGACGCAGGTCGGCTGGGTCAACGCCCAGCTCACGAGCGGCAGTTTCCATCATGCGTTCCACGAGGTAGGTTGCCTCGGGACGTCCGGCGCCGCGATAGGCATCCACAGGCACGGTATTGGTATAAACCGTGCGCACATTGCAGTGAATGTTCTCGATATTGTACTGGCCCGACAGCAATGTTGCGTAGAGGTAAGTTGGAACAGATGAAGAAAAGAGCGACATGTAAGCGCCAAGATTGGCGATCGTGTCAACCTTGAAGCCCAGGATCCTGTTGTTTTCATCGAAGGCCATTTTGGCAGTCGAGACATGATCGCGGCCATGGGCATCGGTGATGAAAGCTTCACTCCGGTCAGAGGTCCATTTGACTGCAGCAACACCGGCCTTCTTGGCCGCCCACAGGCAAACGATTTCTTCCGGGTAGATGTAGATTTTTGAGCCAAACCCACCACCGACATCCGGTGCAATCACCCGCAACTTGTGCTCGGGTGCCACCTGATAGAATGCCGAGAGGACGAGACGCGCGACATGCGGGTTCTGGGAGGTTGTGTGGAGTGTGTAATGGTCTTCGGCTGCATCATATTGTGCAAGAGCGGAGCGAGGCTCCATCGGGTTTGGAGACAGACGGTTGTTGGTAATGTCCATTTCCACAACCCGTGCTGCTTTTTCAAACGCAGCATCAGTGCCGGCCTCATCACCGATTTCCCAATCATAAATAAGATTGTTCTTGGCTTCAGGGTGCAATTGTGGTGCCCCATCCCTGAGCGCATCTTCGGCGCTGATGACTGCCTTGAGAACCTTGTAGTCCACCTCAACGGCTTCCGCTGCAGCTTTGGCTTCGGCCTGCGTTTCGGCGATTACGACAGCAACAGCATCGCCCACATAGCGCACATATTCCGTCGCCAGTGCCGACCATGCACCCATATTCATGGGTGAGCCGTCTTTGGAATGTATCATCCAGCCGCAGATAATGTTGCCAATGCCATCACCGGTCAGCTGCTTGCCATCAAATATTCCGGCAACGCCCGACATTTTGCTGGCGGCTTTTGTGTTGATTTTCCTGATTTTCGCATGCGCGTGGGGGGAACGCACAAAGGCGGCATAATGCATGCCGGCAACCTTGTGGTCATCTGTGTAGCGACCCATGCCTGTGATAAACCGTTTGTCTTCCTTGCGTAAAACGCGAGCGCCAATTCCTTCAATACCCATGTTTTCTCCTCCGCATATCCTGATCGGAAATCTGGCGCATGATTGGGTCAATTCAGCCCGAAAGCGCACTTGTCTCCGTTGATTAATTCAAAATGAGTGCGCCTATTCGGCGGCCTTCTTCATGCCCTTGTCCATGGCTTTGGCGCCAGCGGCAATGGATTTGACGATGTTGTGATATCCGGTGCAGCGGCAGATATTGCCTTCCAGCTCGGCGCGGATAGTGGCTTCGTCAAGTTTCGGCCCCAACCGGTTCACCATGTCGACTGCGGTCATGATCATGCCAGGTGTGCAGAACCCGCATTGCAAACCATGGTTTGCGCGAAACGCTTCCTGCATCGGATGTAATTGATCATCTCCGGCCAGTCCCTCAATGGTCTGAACGTCGCTGCCTGAAGCTTGAACGGCGAGCATGGTGCAGGACTTTACGGCCTTTCCGTCAACATGCACCACGCAGGTGCCACACTGGGATGTATCGCACCCCACATGGGTGCCGGTCAGGTTACGCTCCTCCCTGAGATAATCGACCAGCAGCATGCGGTCTTCCACATTTGCTGATGTCGCGCGCCCGTTTACACTGATTTCTACTTTGGCCATGCATTCCTCCAATTATGCACCAGCAGCCCATGGTCCGGCTGCGGTGATTTTCTTCGGGCTGAAGCTTAAGATGCAAAGCCGGAATTAGGCAAGGAGTCTTTTGGTCAACATCGAATTGAATCATCGTTTCGCAAGCTGCGGCCCCGCTTGGTAGCCCATGGCTGACAATGATCCGGTCCGATATTTGATTTTGCCTAATTAAAGTGCAGAGATGGACCGGCCCTGCTCAGTTATTGGGTCCAGATGGACCATTCCGATAGAGCCATTGCAATTATGTGTTGCGTGCTCATGATTGCGGCACTTATGAAACAGGCATAATTTGCCTGCATGGAGCCCGGTCATGATTCCCACACCCTATCTTCTGTTTCTTGGTGATGCTGCCGATTCACTGGCTGGCAAAGTTGCACAGGGCATTAAGGACTGGCGTCCTGAACTTTGCATTGGCCAGATCCGGCTGGAAGGCTGTAATGCAGATATGGGGCTTGAGGATCTGACGATTGAAGAGGCGGTTGCCAGGGGTGCAAGAACCATGGTGATCGGCGTTGCCAATCGAGGCGGCTTTATTTCCGACAGCTGGCGCGAAGTCATCAAGCAGGCATTGGAATCGGGAATGGACGTGGCCTCCGGTCTGCACAATCTATTGCGTGATGATATTGATCTGGTGGAAACGGCAAGCCAGCATGATCAGGGCCTGCATGATGTGCGCATTCCGTCCATCAAGTACCCGATTGCCAATGGCGCTAAACGCGGCGGCAAGCGATGCCTGGCAGTTGGCACGGATTGTTCAGTGGGGAAAATGTACACCGCCCTGTGTATGGAAAAAGAGATGCTCGCGCGCAACATGAAGGCGTCATTTCGCGCCACCGGTCAAACAGGCATTTTGATCACCGGCGATGGCGTGCCGCTGGATGCTGTAATCGCTGATTTCATGGCCGGGTCCATTGAATGGCTCACGCCTGATAATGACGATGACCACTGGGACCTGATTGAAGGTCAGGGAAGCCTTTATCACGCCTCATTTTCCGGTGTGACCATGGCCTTGATCCATGGCGGTCAGCCCGATGCCTTGATTCTGTGTCATGAACCGACCCGCAAACACATGCGGGGCCTGCCGGACTACCAGCTGCCAAGCCTCGAAGACCTGCGGGATACAGCTTTGAAGATGGCGCAGGTTGTTAATCCAAATTGCAAAGTGGTGGGTATTTCCATCAATACGGCTGCCATGGATGAGGACGAGGCCAAAACCTATTGCGAAGAAACCGAGGCACGCATGGGCCTTCCAACGGTCGATCCGTTCCGTCATGGTGCAGGCCGTCTTGTTGACGCACTGGCCTAGGACGCAACCATGACCGCGGCCAACGCACATGCTGCTATTACCGCTCTTCACGCAGAAGAAACGGTATTCCCTCTTGCCGAAGTCTTTACAATTTCGCGGGGGTCAAGGACGGAAGCGCGGGTTGTCACCGTCACGCTGAGTGATGGAACCAATAAGGGGTATGGGGAAAGTGTGCCCTATGCGCGCTATGGCGAAACCGTGTCCGGTGTCGTTGAGACCATCATGTCATTGGAAGATGAGTTGCGAAATGGCCTGGATCGGCAGGGGCTTCAATCGCGTCTTGAGCCAGGTGCAGCGCGCAACGCACTGGACTGTGCCTTTTGGGACCTGGAGAGCAAGCGCGCAGGAGAGCGGGCACATGTGCTGGCTGGCATCCCGTTCATGAAACCCGAAGTCACAGCTTATACGCTGTCGCTGGCTGATCCTGAAACCATGCGCGGCAAGGCGTCGCAACATGCCAGCCGCCCCCTGCTAAAGATCAAGCTGGGCGGCGAAGGAGACATGGCACGTCTGGAAGCGGTGCGTCAGGGTGCACCGGAAACCGATATTATTATTGATGCCAACGAGGGTTGGGACGCCGATACCTATCGCGCGCTTGCTCCCGAGCTGGTCAGACTCGGGGTCCGTATGGTTGAACAGCCCTTGCCGGCGGGAGCTGACGAGGCCCTGCTTGAACTCGAGCGTGTTCTTCCGGTTTGCGCTGATGAATCCTGCCACGACCGCGAGTCACTTGCAGCCCTTGCTGGCAAATATGACATGATCAACATCAAACTGGACAAGACCGGTGGTCTGACCGAGGCGCTGAAACTGCGAGCCCGGGCTGAAGAGATGGGCTTTGAAATCATGGTAGGCTGCATGGTTGGATCTTCGCTGGCCATGGCCCCGGCAGTTCTGGTAGCACAAGGGGTTGCTTATACAGACCTTGACGGACCCTTGCTGTTGGCAGAAGACCGGGCCACACCATTGAAGTTTGACGACAGATTCATCTTTCCACCTGAACCATCATTATGGGGTTGAGATTATAATATGAGAACAGTTTACCTGAACGGCGACTATGTGCCCGAGAATGAGGCCCACATATCCGTATTTGATCGTGGCTTCCTGTTTGCTGATGGCGTCTACGAAGTTACCACTGTGGTTGATGGCAAACTTATAGGTTTTGACGGACACATCGCACGGTTGCAACGTTCTCTCGACGAGTTGAATTACGGCTACAAAGTGGACCGAGAAGACATGCTGGCAATCCATCGCGAGCTGGTCAAGTTGAACAATATTGATCAGGGAATGATCTATTTGCAGGTCACGCGTGGCAATCCGGGGGATCGGGATTTTGCTTTTCCACCTGCAGACACCCCCGTTACCATGGTTCTTTTTACGCAGGCCAAGAAAGTGGTCGGAACGGGCATCGAAACGACCGGGCTGAAGGTTGTTTCAGTTGAAGATTTGCGCTGGGGTAGGCGCGACATCAAAACTGTTCAACTGCTGTATCCATCGCTTGCCAAGATGGAAGCCAAGGCACGTGGCGCCGATGATGCATGGCTGGTTCAGGATGGACATGTCACCGAAGGCACTTCCAACAATGCCTATATAGTCAAGGATGGCAAAATCATCACTCGTGAACTGTCCAATGACATCCTGCACGGGATTACCAGAAAGTCCGTGCTCGAATGTGCCCGTCTGTTGCAGATGGAAGTTGTGGAGCGCCCTTTCACCATGGATGAGGCCTACGCGGCGGAGGAAGCGTTTGTCACCTCGGCTTCAGGCTTTACCAACCCGGTTGTTGAACTGGATGGCAAGCCAGTGGGAACGGGCAAGCCGGGCCCAGTTGCAGGCAAGTTGCGCGGCGTTTATCTGGAAGAAAATCTCAAGGCCGCTGTGTGAGTCTCGCAACTTTTTAAAGATTGCGTCCGATTGCCAGGAATTTTTCCCGCCGTTGCTTGAGGATTTCGTCTGGTGATTTGCCATCGAATTCCTTTAGCGCGGACTCAATGACGTCTGCGGTCGCAGTGATAACGGATTCCGGGTCCCGGTGTGCGCCGCCGGAAGGCTCCGCGATAACCCCGTCAATGATCCCGAGTTGTTCAAGGTCCTGAGCGGTGATCTTCATGCTGGTGGCCGCTTCCTGCGCGCGCGTTGCATCGCGCCAAAGGATGGACGCTGCCCCTTCTGGCGAAATAACGCTGTAGATTGAATGTTCCAGCATGTAGACGCGGCTGGCTGCAGCTATCGCGATCGCCCCTCCGGAGCCTCCTTCACCAATAATCACGGAAATCATCGGCACGGTCAGGTTCAGACAGGCTTCTGTAGATCGGGCAATGGCTTCAGCCTGACCACGCTCTTCTGCACCGATGCCCGGGTAGGCCCCGGCAGTATCGACCAGAGAAAGCAGTGGAATGTCAAACCGTGCGGCGAGTTGCATGATGCGTACCGCCTTGCGGTAACCTTCCGGGCGGGCCATTCCAAAATTGTGTTTGAGTCTGGATTGGGTGTCATTGCCCTTTTCGTGGCCAATAACCGCAATTGACCGGCCTCTGAACCGACCAATCCCACATTGGATCGCGTGGTCATCGGCAAATCCCCGGTCACCCGCCAGTGGCTGGAAATTGTCAATCAGGGCAGCGGTATAGTCCTTGAAGTGCGGGCGGTCTGGATGGCGGGCAACCTGTGTTTTCTGCCACGGATTGAGCTTCTTGTAGAGATCTGCAAGTGCCTGTCGGCTTTTGGATTGAAGGCGTTGAATGTCGTCATCCAGATTGACGGAATCATCACTGTCCCCCATCGACCGCAATTCACGAATCTTGCCTTCAAGATCGGCAACTTGTTTTTCAAATTCCAGATAGGCTTGCATTCCAAATGCCTTGATCAATTGTGCCCATTGCAGCCCGAAGGCTGTTAGCATGACGTAAGCGCGGTATTTATCCAGCCAATTTTGGCAAAAATACCCCGAAATAGAGAAAAATCAGGCCGCGGCTTCTTCGCCGCCCTCATCGTTGCCGTCGCCGTCGCCGTCGGCCATTGCATCAGCTTCTTCTTCCTCAGGTTTCGGTCCACGGCGTGGACCTTTGGCCAGGTTTTCCTCGATCAGGTTAACGGCTTCAGTTTCAGAAATCTTGTTGACCACGGACAGTTCACGGGCCATGCGCTCCAGAGCGGCTTCATAGAGCTGGCGCTCGGAATAGGACTGTTCCGGCTGATTTTCGGACCGAAACAAATCACGTACAACTTCCGCAATCTGTATCAGGTCACCGGAATTGATTTTTGCATCATATTCCTGTGCCCGGCGGCTCCACATAGTGCGTTTGATACGGGCACGGCCCTGAACGGTCTTCAGTGACTTGGCGACTTGCTCGGGATCGGAGATCTTGCGCATGCCAACCGCTTCCACCTTGGGCACCGGGACGCGCAGCGTCATCTTGTCCTTGGCAAAATCAATGACAAACAGTTCCAGAGAAAACCCGGCAATTTCCTGTTGTTCGATTTCGACAATCTGTCCGACACCATGGGCAGGATAAACCACATGTTCTCCTGTTTTAAACCCTTGTCTTTGGACTGATTTTTTAGCTGCCATAATGTTAAAGCTCCTGTTGCCCAGCACACGGCACAAGCCGACCACTGGTTAGACTAGCAGTTGGCTCATCCCGACTGCGCTGTTCGATTTTGATGGGCCGGAACCGTCAACAAAGCGCTAGCAACCAGACCTTCTTGCAAAGGTGCAATTGATTACTTTGTTAGATGCGGTTTCAGGAAGCGGTGTCGCGCGATATGCGTCAGACCCTGGTTTCACACTTCGAATTATCAAAACTAAACGGTTGGCAGGCCCATACACCAAAAAAGCCGGTTTTTCAACGCCAATGAGATCAAAGTCGCGATTTTAGGGCGGATCATGGTGAATTTATAGTGCCTACACCAAAATTAGCTGCCTTCGCCGGGGTTGGTCGAGAAGAACTTCTCGAATTTATCTTTCACACCATCGAATTCCTCGCCATCGGCGGGGGGCGTCCCCTTTTCAATAATATTGGGCCAGATCTCGGCATATTCCGTGTTGATCTTGAGCCATTTGTCGAGGCCGGGCTCTGTGTCCGGCTTGATGGCTTCGGCAGGACATTCCGGTTCACACACGCCACAATCGATACATTCGTCAGGATGAATGACCAGCATGTTTTCACCTTCATAAAAACAATCTACAGGACAGACTTCGACGCAATCCATATATTTGCACTTAATGCAGTTATCGATGACCAGGTAAGTCATTTGTGCTCGACACTCTCTGAAATTGAACCGGATTCATGCTTCTGACTAAAGACTTGGCGAAATGAAAACAAGAGATTCCATTCGCCATTTTTCCTTCTTTTGCAAACCAGTTTTGCGTCGCCCAAAACAGGATCGGAAACAGATTCCATATCGAAGCAGGTTTTCAGTCTCTGGACACAGTTTGTGCAAGGAACCCTTTGGTTTCGTAAGCCACAAAACTGCATATTTTTTGGGGCGGGCCGGGCATTTGAGCCTGCGATGAGCATGTTCGCAAGTCCAGATTTAGTATTCTTCGCCGGCGTTTGATCTAAAGCGGCTTAGCTCGCGTCGTTCCTTTTTTGTCGGGCGTCCGGCCCCTTCCTCGCGCACGGCCTGTTTGGCCGGGCGGGTCAGGGGGTCGCGACGCACCGGTGCCGGGGACAGATCATTGTAGAGTTGCTGTGCTTCGGTAGCCGGTCCGCGCCTGCTGCCGAGCTCAATTATTTCCAGCACCTTGATCTGGCGGTCCAGGGTTATGGTCAACACGTCACCGGGAGAGACGCCGCGGCTGGGGGACGAGATTTTTTCCTGATTGACCCGTACTTTGCCGGATTTCACACAGGAAGCGGCAAGGGTACGGGTTTTGAGTACTCGTGCATACCAAAGCCATTTGTCGATACGCAGTTTGGAAGAAGCAGAAGAACCGGTCATCTGGCGCGTGTTATTTTTTGCCCTTCATGTCGTCTTTCAGCGCCATGAGAGCAGCGAATGGATTGTCAGGGTCGATGGGTTTGTCTTCCCTCTTCTTGCCCGAGCCGGGTTTGCCGTGACCCTTCTTGAAAGACCCGTCCTTTGGTTTGCCGCCAGATTTCTTGTCGAATCCTGGTTTGTGGCCCGTTCCTGAATTGGAAGATTTGCCCTGATGACCATGTCGACCATGGCGACGTGGGCTGCCCGGGTTCCGCTCGCGGTTCTGACGCCAGATTTGTATGCGCTTTGGCTCTTCGGGTTGAGCATCGGTTTCTGATTTGGTCGGACTTGGTTCTGCAGTCTGTTCTTCAGGCCCGCTTTCGGCGGAGGTTGTTGGAATTTCGGTTGACGAACTGGATTCAGCCGGCTCTGTTGATTGCTCCGGTTCCTGGGCATCTACGGCCGTGGTTTGTGCCGAATCGGCTTCAGCAGGGGCAGATGGTGCGTCCCATTGGGCCAACTTGTTAGCCACATCAGTTTCCAGCTTGCTTTCGCCTCGATATCCAAGACCTTGCAGAATGTCGGCCATGTTTTCGTGGGTTGCCCCCAGGATGGACAACATTGCGGGTGTGACCAAAAATCCGGCCCCGTCCCATGCCCCTTCCGGGCGCGCAGATGGTGACCGGGGATTGAACCGCCAGCCGGAAGCTGGTCGGATAAGATCGGCGAGTCGTTCCAAAATATCAACCCGGACGGCCTTCTTGCCCAATACCCTGTATCCGGCCAATCGGTAGACCACGTCGCTAAAATCCTCATCAACGGCCATCGATGTGCGCCCACTGGCCAGTCCTGCGAGAACTTCAGCCCGTCCGGCAATATCCATCTGGTCGTTTTTCAGAGCCCACAGCAATGTTACGAGGCCGGCCGGAGCCGGTTTCAGCAGTGTGGGAACGAATATGTGATAGGCACCGAAGCGAACACCCTTGCGACGCAATACGCCACGTTGTTCCTGATCCAATGAGCGCACGTCGTCGGCAATTTCACGACGATCTACGGTGCCGAGATTTTCCACCAGGCGGAAGGCTACGCCCCGGGCCAGGCCCTCAAGATCGCTGGTATCGGACAGTTCCAGAAGTGGCTTCAGCAGTGTTTCGCAATGATATGCGAACCAGCGTTCCAGTCGGTTTGCAACCTTGTCTCGTGCCGGCCCCGTCAGTTGTTCATCGGCCAGCAACAGCACGCGTGGTTTAAGCACGTCTTCGCTGGCCACAAGCCGACCCACAGGTGCACCGACCCATCGCAACGTGCCATCATTGTCCACCACAATGTCAGAATTGGGTGCTGCAGCCAGTCGGTCAGCGCGGGCTTCAATTTCGCTCGCCAGCGCTTTTTGCGCGGCTGCATTGGCCGCCTTGGCGTCCGATCCGTCGGCCAGCGGATCGGCTGTGAAGCGAAATCCCAGCAGCTCTCCGACATGGTGTCCCTCGACCGTGACGGCCCCACTTGGCGCGATTTCGGCTTCCAGCATTGTATTTTCTCTAAGGCGCTTCATTAAAACTGATGTCCTGCGGTCCACGAACCGTTTCGTCAAGCGTTCGTGTAACGCATCTGACAGGCGATCTTCAATTGCCCGGGTCTCCGATTGCCAGTGTTTTGCATCTTTCAGCCAGTTTTGGCGATGGGAAACAAAGGTCCAGGTGCGAATATGTGCTATGCGTGTCGAAAGGGCATCTATATCGCCACTGGTCACATCACACTGTTTGATCTGGTTTGAAATCCAGTCTTCATTTATATGACCGGCTTCGATTAGATCGCGATATATTGTTGCCAGCATGTCGGAATGATTGGCCGGAGCAATCTTGCGATAGTCGGGCACCTGGGCCACCTGCCAGAGCAACTGCACCTCTGAAGCAGACGAGATTATGTCGCGAATGTCCCGTTGAGCTGCCATTGCAGTCAGCGCGCGCTGGTCAGTAGCCGTTGGTGCTTTGACCAAAACCGGGTTGCTGCTGGGTTGATCCAGTGCGGAAAGAAGACTTTCTACCGATTCAAAATCGAGATCGCGATTGCGCCACTGCAACACTTTTTCTGGTTGGAACTCATGGCTTTCAAGCCTTTCAATCAGTTCGTCCTCAAATGGATTGACCTTTCCTGTGACGCCAAATGTCCCGTCGCGGACATGCCGTCCGGCGCGGCCCGCGATCTGGGCAAATTCCGCCGGTTTAAGGCGGCGCTGGGCATAACCGTCAAATTTCTGATCCTGGGCAAAGGCAACGTGATCAACATCCAGATTGAGGCCCATTCCGATTGCATCCGTGGCAACCAGAAAATCTACGTCTCCTGATTGATAAAGCGCCACTTGAGCGTTGCGGGTTCGTGGCGACAGGGATCCCAGCACGACGGCTGCTGCCCCCCGCTGCCGGCGGATCAATTCTGCAATTGCGTAAACTTCATCTGCGGAAAAAGCCACAATTGCCGAGCGGCTTGGTAATCGGGTTATTTTCTTCTGTCCCGCATAAAGCAATTGGCTCATGCGTGGCCGGGTAACGATATTGATACCCGGCAAAAGGGCTTCAAGCGCCGGGCGAAGAGTTGCTGCGCCCAGCAGCATGGTTTCGTGACTGCCGCGCAGGTTCAGCAGGCGATCGGTAAAGACATGCCCCCGATCCAGACTGGTAGCGAGTTGAACCTCGTCTATCGCCAGAAAATGCACATCGGCGTGGTCCGGCATGGCCTCCACTGTACAGATTTCAAACCGGGCTCCGGGGGGAGTGATCTTTTCCTCACCGGTTATCAGCGCAACCTGTTCAACGCCCACCCGATCAACCACCCGCTGATAGACTTCGCGCGCCAGCAAACGCAGGGGCAGGCCGATCATGCCTGAAGGTTGCGCCAACATGCGCTCTATGGCGAGGTGGGTCTTGCCGGTATTGGTCGGGCCAAGCACGGCAGTAACTCCGCGGCCGGAGCGGGCGTTCGAAGCGGGTCTGCTCTCGCGCAATTCAGGATGAGAGTGAAGGTTCATGCTTGGGGTATGGCAATTTGCGGCGGGTGATATGGGCTCGTACGTCTATTCCGATTCAAGACTAACACAGGAAATGCATATTTGTCTGCTAAATCCACCGCTACCCCCAGAACATGGATCATGAACCCTGAAACACGGGTGCTTGATTACGGGTCCCGCAACACGGGACAATGTGTGGCGCTTATTTTACCGCGAAGTGGTAGGCCGCGCCGGTTGCCAGCCCCTTGTCGGTGCGCACGCGGAACGAAAACAGGGAATAGACATTGCTGTCTCCGACCCTTGCCATTGTCACTTCCATGTCGCGGTTGGCCTTCATGAATTTTACGTTTTTCTTTGCCGGACGAATCCCTGATACCGGCTGATAACGTACGGCGCAGGTATGAATCGGGCCGTTAAAGCCTTCGACCGCAGCCGTTCCGCTGGATTTGTAGCTCAAAACAATATTCATGCGGGTGCGACCGTCAAAGACCGGAAGAACCCGATTGCAAACCTTGCGCCCGTCACCGACATCTTTGCTTCGCACCGGAAATACGAGCGTGCTGATGGGGTCCATTACATTTTTGAGATGATCGGGCTTCACGGGAACCGAATCGGGTTTGTATTTGATTTCGGGTTTTGCGGAAACGCTGTCGATATTACCTTTTGAAAATCCAATATCGAGCTTGCCGGATTTCCTGCCTGAATTGTAGCTGAGCCCCGTTGAATCGGGGATGACCCGGTAGCCCGAAATCTGTCCCTTGCTTGAAAAATATGCCTTGGCCTTGGAGAGCAAGGCGATATTGGGACTTGCCTTGCCCGCACCGGAAATCGAGTATTGGCCGTCATTTATGGTCAGACCATAAGAGACTTTTCCGACATTGACGCCGAGGAAATTTACATTGTGTTTGGCAGAAAGATGCACCGTTTCCGCCAAAACCTGGTTGCTGATCAGCAAGGGGGTCGCCACCAGCGTCAAACCCAGTATGGTCAGTCCTTTTTTCCCGGTACGCATTGAGTTAGTTCCTGATCATTTATGTGCTTGCCCTGTCTCGTCCTGACTTTGTGCGGAGGTCCATCTCGCCGCTGCCCATCAATGCTTTCCTGCACCTACTACGCGTTTGAACATGAACAGAAACTGTATCACTTTTTTTGCGGCAAAAGTAGGGACAATGGTGTACGGGTACTATTGCTCACTTTTTGCGAGTTTCTACGGCCATCATGTCTTGACGAACGGTTCATCTCGCCCTATGACACCGCGACTTTTCCGGATCATCAGACATTTTTCTGAACGCCCTAATCCGAGGGCGACGCGAGAATACTGTTGAATGCAGCTGATGGATCCAAGAATTTTAGGGTGATACCAATGTCCCGCAAGTGCGAATTGACTGGCAAAGCCGTTATGACCGGCAACAATGTGAGCCACGCAAACAATAAGACTCGTCGCAGATTCCTGCCGAATCTGGTGAACGTCACACTGATGAGCGAAGCGCTGAACCAGCGTATCCGCTTGCGCGTATCCACTTCAGCTCTGCGCACTGTAGAGCACCGTGGCGGTCTGGATGCCTTCCTGATGAAGGAAAAAGAAGGCAATTTGTCCCAGAAAGCTGCCGTGATGCGCCGTCAGGTTGCCAAGAAGCTGGCCGAAACAGCTGCCGCCTGATATCAGGCCATGCGAATTTAATGCGTTTTGGGGCGGTGTGAACTGCCCTTTTTGGTTTGGGCTGTCGAATGGAACAGCCGGTCAGGAACGCAATTCTGAGAAAGGCCTTCAATATGTCCCGGTTTCAATCTCAGCCAGTTTTGACCGCCTGGCCTTTCATGCTGGCCATGGCAGCAATTGTGGTCCTGTCCAACATCCTGGTGCAGTTCCCGGTTGAACTTGCCTTGGGCACAGTTCAGCTGAGTGAAATTCTCACCTGGGGTGCCTTCACCTATCCGGTTGCATTCTTGATTACTGATCTGGCGAATCGCAAATTCGGCCCTGCTGGTGCCCGATGGGTTGTTGCGGTTGGTTTTGTCATTGCTGTCATTCTCAGCATCTGGCTGGCGACACCTCGCATCGCGATTGCCTCGGGGACAGCCTTTTTGACCGCGCAATTGTTCGATGTTGCCGTATTCGACAAGCTGCGCCGCGCCAGTTGGTGGCGTGCGCCCTTGATTTCAAGCCTTTTGGGATCAGCTCTGGACACCGTTTTGTTTTTTGGCCTGGCCTTTTCTCCGGCTTTTGCAATGCTCGATTTTGGCGGTGAAGATGGTTCGCTTGGTTTTACCGTGCCCTTTTTGAGTGTTGGCACAGAGGTTCCACTTTGGATTTCGCTGGCCGCTGGTGATTTTCTGGTTAAGATCCTGATGGGACTGGCCATGCTTGTGCCCTATGGTCTAGTTGTGCGGAGATCCGCTGCGGCCTGATCCACAGGTCCGCGCTGGCTTTTTACAAGGTCCGAGCTCACAAGGTCCGAGCCCCGATTTACCCGGTATGGCTCAAGCGGTTGCCGTTAATCTGCATGCCTGCCTTGCGAAAGAATGCGGCAGAGTCTGGTTGCGTGCAGGCCTGAGCTGTTGTTTCATGGCTGGCAATATCAGAAATGTTGAACGAGCATCACTGGCCCCATCATGAACAAGTCAATATCAACCACCAAGGCGCCAGCGCCATTCTCCAATTACAGTCAGGCTGTCGAAGTCACAGCCGATGCGCGGATGATTCATATATCCGGGCAGGTTGGCAACACTATGTCCGGTGAGATGCCAGGCGATCCTGTCGAACAGCATGAACAGGCATGGCGCAATATTTTTGCCATTTTGGATGCTGCAGGTATGACCAAATCTGATCTGGTTGATATATTGGCCATCGTGACGGATCACGAGCAGGTTGCTGTTTACCGGGAAGTGCGTGACAGGATGCTGGAAGGACATTCATGCGCATCAACCCTGCTGGTATGCGGGTTGGCCAGCCCTGACTGGAAAGTCGAAATTGCAGCGAAAGCTGCCTCCAGCGACTGACAATGCAAGACCTGAAAACAGCTGGATTGTTGCGACAGATCAAATGCTGCTGGCTGCTTTTTTGATACCCTGCGGGCTTGTGCGGCACGGCATTACAGATCATCAGCAATGTGTTCAGCGCATACCGATATCATCTAAACTACCAGGATTGGGAAACTTCATATGCAAATTGGAAAACTGGACCACGTCAATGTTCGCACCAACCAACTCGAATCAATGATCGACTGGTACACTCGCATTCTTGGGTTGAAAAAAGGACCGAGACCCAATTTTGGCTTTCACGGTGCATGGATGTACAGCGGCGATGACGCGGTGGTTCATCTTGTGGAAGTTGATGAAGATCCGGGCGCTGGCTCTGAAACCAACCTGAAGGTAGAGCATTTTGCCCTTTCGGCTTCCGGCAAAAAGAGCTTCGAAGCCCGACTGGTGGAAGCCGGCGAAGACTTTAAAGTGATTGATCTCGATGATGTTGGCATCACCCAATACAATATTTGGGATCCGGACAAAAACCACATTCACATCGACTTCCAATTTGAAGATCAGGGCTGACCAACCAGCATGTTGACGTAAATCAAGGCCTTTGCGAAGCAGTTGAGGTTCAATGGGACAGACCGGCAAAGCAGATGTTTGTCTGATTGCAGGTTGGGTCGGGCAGGAAAGGAGAAAAACGGTGTTTTTTCAAAATTGCAGGAATGTGTCTTTGGTGGCGGTGCTATGTGGCCTGGCGATGGTTTCCACATCGGTCCTTGCACAGGGATCAGATCCCCTGTGGCTTGATGAATTGAAGGCGCAGATTTTCCAGGATGAAACCTGTGATGCCAATTATTTTCTGAATGTGCGCGAATATGAGCTTGGTGGTAAAAAAGTTTACGAAACCAAGGTACAGTGTGTGGATGGCCGTCAATTTGACGCAACGCGCACCGGAGAGGGTGAGCGCTTTGTGATCAAGTCTTGTCAGCCGGTTGTCTGTTAAGCAATTTGGCACCCAGGTGCCGGGAGGATCGTATGAGCATTTTGCAGCCGGGTTTCACGCGTCTGTGGTCTGGACCATTGATAGCAATTTCAATGGTCATGGGGACTTCCGCCTTCGCACAGCAGGCGGACAAGCTGGCTGCAGGCAAGGCCTTGATTGTTGAAAATTGCGGTGCGTGTCACGCCGTCGCCAAGGATGACAAGGGACAACATCCGCAAGCTCCAAACTTCCGCGATCTGTCAAAAAACTATCCGGTTGCTCAACTGGAAGAGTCTCTTGCTGAAGGCATTATGACCGGACATCCGGACATGCCGGTGTTTGAGTTTGAACCGGATTCGGTTGACGCTATAATCGCTTATCTGGAATCGATACAAGTGCAATGACTTGTGCATGCAAATGGCCGCGGGCTGTGCGATTTGGGCTGGCCGCCTGATCGTTTCCATGTCAAAGGCAGGACCTTGTAACGACAACGCGGGCAACTGAACCACCATGCTTACACATCAGCCATCCATAGCAAAGGCTGCGCTGTGGATGTGTGGCTGGCTTGTGGCCATGGTGACCATGGCCGTGGCCGGGCGCGAGGCCGTCAGCTCGCTGAGCGCTTTTCAGGTCATGGAGTTGCGGGCGGTCATCGGTTTTTTCCTGCTATTACCGCTAGTTGTGCACAGCGGTGGTCTGTCGGCCATGAAAACCCGGTATCCATGGCGTCATATCTGGCGCAATGCCGTGCATTACGCGGCCCAATATGCATGGTTGGTCGCGGTTACTCTGATCCCTCTGGCCCAGGTTATTTCCATTGAGTTTACAATGCCCATCTGGACCGCCCTGCTGGCCATGTTCTTTATTGGTGAGCGTCTGACCAGGTGGAAGGTTCTAGCCATTATCCTTGGACTTGTCGGAGTCATGATTATTGTGCGTCCGACTGCGGACGCTATCGAGCCAGGGCAAATCTATTCCTTGGCCGCAGCTGTCGGGTTCAGTATTTCCGTGATTTTGGTCAAGGCTCTGACCCGTACAGATAGTGTGGTGCGAATCATCTTCTGGATGTTGGTCATACAGGGCATAATCGGGGCCATCCCGGCCTGGCTTGTCTGGCAACCGGTTGAGACTGCGCTTTGGCCATGGATTGTCCTGGTATCCATATGCGGTACGTTTTCCCACTATTGCATGGCGCGGGCCATGACCCATGCGGATGCAACAATCGTCGTGCCCATGGATTTTCTAAGGGTTCCGCTGACGGCAGTTGTGGGTTGGCTGATTTATGCAGAGGCCATTGATGTCTACACAGCTTCCGGGGCGGCCCTCATTTTGCTGGGTAACCTGCTCAATCTTAAACGGGCTTAAACGGGCTCAAACGGACTCAAACGGACTTAAACAGGCAAAAAAGTGACCTGGCGCCGTGTCTTTTGCCACTTGATGATCTTGCTGCAATACTCCCGTCATGCGACTTCTGCCTGCGACCTGTATGATGTTCATGATTTCCTGTGCTGTTCAAGCGGCTGGTCATCCCTGTGCCATGGGCGAAGCCATCATCGGCGAGTTTCAGGAATTCAGGCGCGGGTCTACCTTTCGCCTGACAGGGTCGGAACAGGATTACGTACTGGCCAATATATTAATTGATGAACTGGGGGGCAGACCACCGTCAATGAGTGGTGTGCTTTCCCTCCATGCGGCAACTCACAAGCCGGACCGCTATGGCAGAATCGCTGTACATGCATTCCAAAACAGAACATGGATTCAGGGTGATTTGTTGCAAAATGGTCATGGACTGGCGTTTGGCCGGGTCAAAACGCAGGACTGCCTGCAGGCCTTGCTACAGGCTGAAGACCTGCACCGTGCAAGGCATATTGAGTATTGGCAAAAAAATGGTCTGGAATTGAATGCTGTTGATGACAAAGCACTGTCTGGAAAGACCGGTCAATTTGTGCTGATAAGAGGCAAGATCCGTTCGGTGGGGGATCGCGAACGGCGCCTCTACCTTAATTTCGGCGAAAACTGGGCGCATGACTTCACGGTCTCTGTGTCCAAGAGGGGCACCGATCGATTTGGTGGGAGCTTGGAGCGATTGAAAGGCATGCGGGGGAAAACCGTGCTGGTCCGCGGCACTTTGGAAGAAAGACAAGGGCCGCTTGTTCGGGTAGTCGATGACATACAGATTCAGATCATTGAATAGATGGATCAGTCTTGCAGCCTGTGTCTGGCTGTCTGGCTGTCAAATCCTGTCCAGCGCCGATCAGATTGCGTCTACGGTTGATTCGCCGGAACAAGAAAAACTGCGTGTCTCCTTTGAGGAGATGCGGGCCAAAGACCCGCAGTCCAAGATCGGTGCCCGCGCCCACCCCAAAGTGCTAAGTGCCAATGGGGGAGCCTACGAGAGCCAGAAGCTCGACGAGATGTTGGCCATTATTGTTGGTCGTCTGGTAACTCACACAAATGATCCAGACAGGGCCTATGACATCACGGTGCTTAACTCCGCGACTGTCAACGCCTTTGCCTTGCCCGGTGGCTATCTTTATGTGACACGCGGATTGCTTGCGCTGGCCAACGACGCATCGGAGGTGGCTGCCGTTCTGGCCCATGAAATGGCTCATGTATCTTCAAACCATGGCGTCCTGCGTAGCCAGGAAGCCAAGGTCGTCGACATGGCAGAGCGGGTGACGAGCGAAGTTGTCACTAACCCGGTTGCTGCCAAGGTAGCCAAGGCTTCTTCGGAGCGGCGACTTGCAGCGTTTTCCCAACAGCAGGAATTACAGGCAGATGCGGTCGGTATCAAATT
>JBPCWM010000158.1:0-3110 GCA_051009515.1 Rhizobiaceae bacterium
CCGATTGCAGCCACCATTTCACCCATTGCACGGGTCGAGGCGGGCAGGGACGTGCCAAAATCAATGACTATATTACCAGCTGACAAGCCGGCCAGAATTCCTTCATCCCCCAACATGCGGGCTTCAACCGATGCTGAGGTGTCCATGCACAACATG
This sequence comes from Rhizobiaceae bacterium, assembly GCA_051009515.1. Lineage (GTDB taxonomy): Bacteria > Pseudomonadota > Alphaproteobacteria > Rhizobiales > Rhizobiaceae > Pseudahrensia. The sequence continues at coordinate 157 of JBPCWM010000158.1, forward strand.
ACAATGTCGCTCGCTCCAGCCAGTTCTTTTGGCGTTTTGTGTTCGGTTGCACCGCGCGCGACTGCAGCATCTACATTTGTACGGCTGCGATTGGCCATCACGTGGAGCTGATATCCAGTCGCCTGTAGGCGTTGAACCATAGCGTTACCCATGAGCCCAAGTCCGATAAAGCCGATTTCGAGTTTTGTCATCTTGTATGTTTCGCCTCTTCAAATGTTGCGTAGCCCGGTTTGTCGCTCACCGCCTGAATTTCATATATTGATCCAGCCTTCTCAGGCTGGGGTTGCGGTACACGCACGGGGACGCTGGTCAGCCTCGGCTCCTTGGTAGAAGTCCCGCACAGCATCAGTTGATCATATTGTTCGATGGAATGGAATTTGGTCATGCCTCCCGCAACAGGAAATGCATCCGCCGCCATCATTTCATAAAAAAGCATCTGACGGTCTCGCGGCGATTGGTTAAGCGCCGACCCGTGCAGAACCCGCGCATGATGGATAGTTATGGTTCCAGCCGGCCCCGTCAGAGCCACCGCGTCATTCAGATTCATTCCGGCTTTCTCCAGATCCACGGCACCGGCAAAAACTCCGTTGTCGTGATGATCGATTATCGGACCGATATGTGAACCGGGGAAGATCTGCAACGGTCCGTTTTCCATTCCGATATTATCAAATACAATACCGATCGCCAGCACATCATCATTGGTGTGGGGATAGAATGCGAAATCCTGATGCCACTGAACCGGTGCTCCGTACTCCGCCTTTTTCATATTGAGTTTGGTTGTGTGCATGCGGATATTAGCACCGATCAGATCACGCGCGGGACCAAGTATCAGATCACTGCGCATCAATTGATCAAAAAAACTGCTCTGAAGGTCCGGTCTCTTGATACGTCGGATTCGAGGGTTCTCCGGCGTATGGCTGTCTTCCAGGTCAATCAGATCATCGCTTTGCGAAATGGTTCGGGCATGCTCGCACAGGCGTGCAATTTCATCCAGGGCCTGCTCAATTACGAAACTCGGCAAATGGCCTTCGAGAGTGATATAGCCCTGATCCTTGTAGAACTGCACCTGTTCCTGACTTAAAAATTCCATTTCAAACACCTCCTGGGTCAGTCGCGCCTACATGGTTGCGCCTATCTGCCAGGGCACAAACTCAAAATCGCCCAAGCCCTGAGCTTCCGACTTGGTGAGTTCACCAGAAGCCACACGCAGCCACATTTCATAGATTTCTTGTCCGGCCTGTTCCAGCGACTTGCCGTCGTTGAGTATGTCGCCCGCATTGTAGTCCATATCGTCCACCATGCGCTCATACATTTGCGTATTGGTGGCGATTTTTGAACAGGGTGACGGCTTGCTGCCAAAAGCAGAACCACGGCCGGTGGTGAAGGTAACCAGATTGCAACCACTGGCAATTTGCCCAGTTACCGATGCCGGATCGTAGCCCGGTGAGTCCATGAAAACGAAGCCTGACGTATCGACAGGTTCACCATAGTTGAACACCCCAGTGAGCGGGCTGGTTCCACCCTTGGCAGCAGCGCCCAGTGACTTTTCCAAAATGGTCGTCAGTCCTCCCTTTTTGTTTCCCGGTGAAGGGTTGTTGTCCATCGAGCCCTTGTTGCGATGAGTATAATCTTCCCACCATCGGATCAGCTTAATCAGTTTTTTGCCGGTTTTCTCGTCAACGGCCCTGCGGGTCAGCAGATGTTCTGCGCCGTAGATTTCAGGAGTTTCCGCCAGCACACCTGTGCCACCCTGCGCCACGAGAAGGTCGCATGCAAAACCAACTGCCGGATTGGCCGTAATGCCTGACCATGCGTCCGATCCTCCACATTGCAAACCCACCATCAAATCAGAAACCGGGCAAGGTTCGCGCTTCGCCTTGTTGGCTTCAGGCAGCATCAAGCGGACTTTCTCAATGCCTATTTCTACCGTTTTGGCCAGACCGGCGACATCCTGAATGTTCATGTTGTGAAACAGCGGACCCTTTTCGATGTCATAGGCCTCAAGCAACCAGTCGATCTGGTTCATCTCGCAACCAAGCCCTACCATGAGAACACCACCATGGTTCGCATGGCGAGCATAGCCCCACATAATGCGTTGCAACGCCGCAAAACCCTCGCCATCTCCGGCCATGCCGCATCCAGTACCGTGCACAAAAGCCACAACACCATCCACATTGGGATAGACAGCCAGTTCTTCCGGACCAAACGCATCTGCGATTTTGCGGGCGGCGGTCGCTGAGCAATTCACCGAAGTCAGGACCGCGATATAATTACGCGTTCCCACCTTACCACTGGGCCGCCGATAGCCCATGAAAGTATCCTGCTGCTCGGCCTTGGCAACCGGCCTAAGGTTGGTTGAAAATTCATAATCGGCATCGGTGTTACGAAATTCAACATTGTGTGTGTGGACATGGTCACCAGGACTTATGGTCTTGGCCGCATATCCAATGATTTGAGCGTATTTCCGGATGGGCTCACCAGCGAGAACCTCGGCAGTGGCAATCTTGTGACCACGCGGAATCAGGGCGATTGTTCGGGCATCTTCAACCGTTACTCCCACCGCCAGCGCCTTGGTCGCGGTGACGACATTATCAGAGGCGTCAAGCCTCACTACATTGCTCATATTATTTTCCTAAGCGCAAGCTGGCGCGTCGGGGCTCCAGCGGTGAATATCAATATGGGGCTCTATGGCAAGCCTGTCGCGTGCGTCAAACCACATGTCACGCCACACCGTCCAGTCATTCAATACCGTTTCCGGCCTGCTACGGCTGCGCGCTATGAATTCAGGGAAATGCGACCGGCCGGTTGGTTGACCCGTCACGTTATAGCGCAGATCGAAAGACCAGCGAAAGCCATCCGTTTGATTGGTCAGCGAAGCATGAGGAGTCAGGGGGTGGAAAATCACAACACCCCCGGAAGACACCGGCAACGGAACAGCTTTGCTGGTATCAATC
>JBPCWM010000159.1:0-29935 GCA_051009515.1 Rhizobiaceae bacterium
CTTTGGTTCCGAGCAACGGCTTGACTACACGGTTTTGGGCAGCCCGGTAAACCTTGCGGCCCGGTTGCAGGGGCTTGCACCACCCGATGAGATCTACATTGACGAGAACACATACAATCTAATCGAACCCATGATTGAGTGTGTTCCAGCGGAACAGATAACACCCAAGGGATTTGCCAGGCCGATTCAGATTTATCAGCTGCGTGATTTCATTTCCCAGCAACATCGCGAAATGCGGCGGCAACTTACAAGAGTTGGAAAGAGGGTTGAAGTGAGCGTAACGGATAGTTCCAACATTCGCGCAGCGATCAATGAACTGAAAGAGATTCAGATTGAATTTGAAAGTCAGCTGGCCAATCCAATCGATTGATCGTCATCAAGTGCCAGGTGGTTCATCGGGCAAGGGTGGTACTTGTTAGAAGACTCTCCGCTATTCGTATGCGCCGAAGGTTTGCGTCTAACTAGTTTGCGTCAAATTGCTGCAAAAATACGGGCAGGACCACCTGTTCCCCCTTTTGTCTTGGGCGCGCCGACTATAATCACCGCACCGCTATATGGAACGGCAGAGAGATTAGCCAGGTTTTCAATGCCGTAACGCCCTGCGGGCAACCAGGCATAGTGGCTGGCAAAGTCCTGCGACTGGCCGTAGTCGAGTGACAGGGTGTCGACGGCAATTGCGATTGCAGAAGATTCCTCCAGTAGCATTTGCGTGGCTTCAATGTGGAACCCTGGAAAATGCATCACGTTTTTCTCGTCGCGGCCGGCAAAATCAGTGACGTCTCCTGCCTTATCCGACCAGCCGGAATTCATCGCTACGCAACAGTTTTCAGGAAGCGGACCGTGTTTGTCTGTCCACGCTTTGATATCTTCCGGCGTTAATTGGGCATCGGAATTGGCAGCGGCCTTTTCTCGAATATCGACGCAGACAAGTGGCGCGACCAGATCAGAAGGTTCGATTTCATCAACCGATTTTCCATCCTTTGAAAAGTGCAAAGGCGCATCTATATGGGTTGCAGTATGTTCATCAATGGTCAACTGGAACAGGTTATAGCCGTGTTCATCGATGTTGAACTGTTGTTCATAGGCAATTCCAGGAGGTCCACCATATGTTGGAAACTCTGGCGAAAGCGTGTGAGTCAGGTCGACAATATGGCCCAATCGATCTTTCAATGCGGGAGCAGATTGTTGCGCAAAACTGCTGCTGCCAATGGCCATGCTCCCGGCCACAGCACCGGTTCCGGCAAGCCCACCTCGCAATAGACTACGGCGTGACAGCATCTTTTCTTTCACTGAATCAATCACACAGTGGTGGCACATGAGGCAGTCTCCCGATTTTTGATTGGTTGGCTGCCTGAATGCTGGATCAAAATATCGAAAGTAACAAGTGCGCCGAGCGCTTCAAAGATCGGCGAATTGGGCGATCTTCAGCAAAGGGAAGTATGCTTTATCCAATCGCCGCCATAACTTCATCGTCGATCTCGAAATTGGAGTAGACGTTTTGCACGTCGTCGTCATCTTCCAATGCGTCGATGAGTTTCAGCAATGTGCCGGCTTTGTCCTCACCCACGGGCACCAGATTTTGGGGCTTCCATGCCGGATTGACGCTTTCGGCCTCTCCCAGGACAGATTCAAGCGCAGAGGCAACATCCCCCATATCTTCAAAGCCGCAATAAATTGTATGGCCTTCGCCGTCTTCAGACATGTCACTGACCACGTCGTCCGCTCCAGCTTCAATCGCTGCTTCCATTACGGTGTCTTCGTCGCCTGCGGAGGCCGGATATTTTATTTCGCCGACACGGTCGAACATAAAGCCAACCGATCCGGTTTCCCCCATCTGGCCGCCATTCTTGGTGAAACAGGCGCGCACATTTCCGGCTGTGCGGTTTTTGTTGTCTGACAGGGCTTCAACGATCAGAGCAACGCCACCAGGACCATAGCCCTCATAGCGGATTTCAAAATAGTCATCGCCTTCGCCAATGGAGCCCTTGTCCACAGCGCGCTGGATATTGTCCTTGGGCATGGACTGGCCCTTGGCATTCTGGATTGCCAGGCGCAGACGAGGATTGCCATCAGGGTCCGGGCCACCCATTTTTGATGCGACTGTGATTTCTTTGGAAAGCTTTGCGAACATTTTTGAGCGCACGGCGTCCTGGCGCCCTTTGCGATGCATGATGTTCTTGAATTTACTGTGGCCTGCCATGTCTGTCTCCGGGGGGACCCGTGTCAATAATCTCGAGCGCTTATAGAAACAGAATGCATTGGCGGCAAGCATCTTGGTCGCAGTATTTGTTTGATGCGACCTCAACAGGTTAGTTGAGACTGGCCAGTTCCAATAGAAATTTTCTCTTGATCATTTCTCCAAAGGACGCATAGCCGCTGGCCGCATGAACAAAGGCGCCTGCACCTCCAGCCACGTTGTTCTTGAAATACCGAACAAGGCCGCCATCGGGGCGCGTATGCGTGCCATCCGGGAAAGGGGAGAGTGAGTCTTCGATGGCCAGAACATTGATCGTCACGCCCTGGCTAACCGCGAGATCACGAATGCCATCAATGCGGTGGCCAACATTATTGGTGCCGTCGGACGAGATATCAATGACGCGACGACTATGCTGGCCGGTGTGCCTTTCGAACTGACGCATGCAATAGCGCACCACTTCGCTGGTGGATGTGTTACGTACATTCCAGTTGATCCAGGGAGGTTGGGGAGACGTTCTGATCGCATCCGCAAACTTCGCGGCGCTCTGCTGATCTTCGATCACGTGCCAATCGGCGGCAAGATGTTGCTGGTTCTGATCAGCCCATTCGATGTAAACCACCCCAATGCGACCATGAATCCCGTCGCGGATCAGATTGACGACGGTTTCATCCTCTATGGCTGCAGCATGACCGCGCTTTTGCAGATCATATTCCATCGCTGTCACGCTCTCAGAGACATCTGCCGCCAGACATAGCATCAGGTCCAGCGGTTTAGTCTCCACGGGCGCAGACTCGGCCGGGTTGGGGGGCGCAAGCGCGAAGGGAATGATGATCTCATTGGCATGGGCCGACGCCATCATGGATGCAAGCATCGCACCCATTATGAGTGAGCGGCATTTGTCGCTAGCCAAACCACGTCCAGACATTGCATCCTCCTGATTGGCGCCTGCAATGAAACCAGTTGTGCATAATTCAGTCCTGGCTGCAAATCACGGCATCGGGAGCACCCGGTCGGACGGCTGGGTGGCGGCATAAAAAAAGCCCGGGCTGGAACCCGGGCTTCTTGGAATTTTGCTAGGATTGCGCTTACAGGAGCGGCGCAATCACGAGGCTGACAATAGCCATCACGTTGATCAGGATGTTCATGGATGGACCAGACGTATCCTTGAACGGGTCACCAACGGTATCGCCAACTACAACAGCAGCATGTGTGTCGGTGCCTTTACCGCCAAGATTGCCCTTCTCGACATATTTCTTGGCGTTGTCCCAGGCACCACCGGCATTCGCCATCATCAGGGCCATGAGCACACAGCCAAGAAGGGCACCAGCCAGCATGCCGCCCAGAGCCTGAGGGCCTATCAACAGACCGACAACAGGAGGCGCACATACGGCGATAACACCTGGAAGCATCATGCGCTTCAGCGCAGCAGACGTGGCGATGTCTACACATTTGGCAGAATCAGGATCGGCTTTGCCTTCCATCAGGCCAGGGATTTCCTTGAACTGACGACGGATCTCGTTGATCATGTCGAAAGCGGCTTCACCAACCGCAGTCATGGTCAGTGCAGAGACGAGGAACGGGATTGTACCACCAATGAACAGACCGACCAGCACCAGAGGTTCGGACAGTTCCAGCGAGAAGCCGGGATTGTTCACCGCAACAGTGGAGACGAAGGCTGCAATGATCGCCAGCGCAGCGAGAGCCGCAGCACCGATCGCGAAGCCTTTACCGATGGCAGCAGTCGTGTTGCCAAGTTCGTCGAGACTGTCGGTGATTTCTCGAACGTCTTCACCCATGCCACCCATTTCAGCAATGCCACCGGCATTGTCTGCAACTGGGCCGTAGGCGTCGATGGCCATAGTGATGCCAACAGTGGCCAGCATGCCGACCGCCGCAATGCCAACTCCATAAAGACCAGCCAGAGCAGTCGAAACAAAGACGATGGCCGCAATACACAGAAGTGGAATAACAACAGATTCCATGCCGACGGCCAGACCTGTGATCATCACGGTTGCCGGTCCGGTTTCACCCGACTTGGCGATCCGCTTAACCGGAGCACCGGCTGTGTAGTATTCCGTGATCAAACCGATGGCGACACCACCTGCAGCGCCTGTTACGACAGCCCACCAAACATTGGCAGAAATATCGAGATAGGCCACCAGCCCATAAGCAGCCACCAGGAACAGGACAGGAGCACCCAGCGTACCTGTACGCAAGGCAGCAGCAGGTTCAGCAGAAGAACGGGCTTTGACCACAAATATCATGATGATAGACGCGATAAGACCGATCGCTGCCAGACCCAGGGGCAGAGCCATCATGTTGGCCTGACCATCGGCAACGGCCACCGATGTGGCAGCAATAGCGATGGTGGCAATCATGGCACCACAATAGGATTCAAAAATATCGGAGCCCATGCCGGCAACGTCGCCGACATTGTCACCGACATTATCAGCGATCACGCCGGGGTTGCGGGGATCATCTTCCGGGATGCCGGCTTCAATTTTACCAACCAGATCAGCGCCAACGTCCGCAGCTTTGGTGAAAATACCACCACCAACACGGCTGAAGAGAGCAACTGTGGAAGCACCCATGCCGAAGCCTTCCAGCGAATGGGCGTCACCACCCAGATACCAGTAGAGACCACCAAGGCCGATCAGGCCGAGGGAAGCAACAGACAGTCCCATGATCGAACCGCCGAAGAAGGCGACCGAAAGAGCACTTGCTGCACCGTCAGTCTGTGCCGCGGTTGCTGTGCGGACATTGGCCTTGGTTGCCGAATACATGCCGATCCAGCCGGCAATCGAGGACGATGCCGCCCCAACAACAACAGCGATGGCAACGCTTGAGCCCAGGAACAGGAATGTCAGCACGATCTGTGCTGCCAGGAACATCAGTAGAATCTGATATTCGCGTTTCATGAAGACCATGGCGCCCTCATGGATCTGGTCGCCGATCTTTTTGATCGCCGCATCCCCTTCTGGGTATTTCATGACCATCCCGTACAGGATGTAGGCGACGACAAGACCAATCACGCCCATAAGTGGTGGAATGTATTCGAGCATAATGCCCCCTCTTTCTCGTTTCCTCATCAAATTGAGGTTGGCCCGACGGACAATCAGTTCACGTCGACCTGGCCACAAGTTCACGTTCCCATGCCCGGATGGACATGCGTTGGGGGCATAAAACGGAAAACGCGCCGCGTGTCCAGTTTAAATGCAGTTCCATCCCTCATTCATTGGTAGTGTTCCTTGTTTTTTTGGGGATTTTGTACCGTTTAAGCCAATTTGGCGGTCTTTTTGCGGAAATGGTAGGTCAGTGCCAGCGCGAGGCAATGGCTTATCTGTGGTTGCAGATCGGTGATGGATACTGGCAATATCAAGGCCCGATTGCCACTATAGGAAAAGGTCTCAGGATAGTGTGTGCTGAACTGTTCAATGAGACTTGTATTGCAGTTGACGAAAATCGCCGCCTGATTTCCTGATTTGGTCGCGGCCAGCCTGACCGTGCTGCCGGATCGCGTGCGCGGAGTAAGATAGGACGCTTGCCCCCATTTCAGGGTTTCTAGGATTGGGCCGATTTCATCATTCTGCTCAGCGACCTCAAAAAGTAGGTCGCGGCAAATCAGCAAATTTGCGCGAATCTGTGGCTGGTAGCTCGAAAAGACTGCACGCACGTCTTGGGATATCACCTCAGCTCTGTGTGCCATCTTCAAAAATCTCCCGCCGAAACCGCTGGCAATAGTCAACAAGATTGTGGTGATGAAGAGCCTGCTGTTTCAATGGCGTTTCCAAGTCGCTCTCGATAATGTTGTGCAAGGCTCCATAAAGACTGGCATCCACACTCGTGACCTGATCTCCCATCAGATACGGCTGATCACCTAGCTGTTGCGAAAGAGCTTCCAGATCCTGACGCACAAATTCTATCAGTTCATCTCGGGTATGTCGTCCCAAACCTTGCATATGCAACATTTTTAGAACCTTCCGGTGAATTTTCCAGAATAACAGCGCGCGCAACGGTGTCGGCACTTCTCCAAAAAATGCAGCCTTGATGTCGGGCCCATGCTCAACCCATCTGAAATAGACATTTATGAAGTAGAGATGGTCTTCAATCATGTGTTGATAAGCAAGGGCGGTTGATTTTGTCCGCACATCCAGACCCTTGTCAAAATCAATGTCGTAAGTTTGCTCCAGAAAACGTTGAATGTGGGCGCTGTCCGGGATGTGCTGCTGGCCATTTTGCAGCACCGGGAATTTCTGGCGTGGAGCACTGGCAGGAATGCCGAACGCTTTTTGATAGGGCAATTTGGCCATAGTAAGCAAGGCCTCAACCTTGAGGGTGAATGGGCTGGGTGAACGGGTTCCAAGAGCCGGCGGAAACGTGTGGAGTGTGAGCATAAGGTAATCCTCGTTTGATTTCAGTTTTGTCAGCATAATGTCAGCATACTGACAGCATGGTGTCAGCATCAGTTCTGATCTATGATCGCGCTATGAGAAGAGCTGACCGCCTGTTGCAAATCATTCAGATCCTGCGTCGTGCCAATGGGCCGATCGCCGCCTCTTCAATAGCTGCGGAACTGGAAGTATCCCAGCGCACCTTGTATCGCGACATGGCATCGCTGGAATCGACGGGTGTTCCAATTCGGGGCGAGGCCGGCGTTGGTTATATTCTGGAAGACGGATATGACATGCCGCCCCTGATGTTCACCGCGAGTGAACTAGAAGCTGTTATGCTGGGCGCACGCATGCTGGATGGCCGGGTCGATGAGTCATTGTCGCGGGCTGCCAAGGACGTTGTTGCCAAGATCGCGGCCGTTGTGCCTGTAGATCTGCGCCCTGCTCTGATCGATGCTCCCCTGTTTGCACCGCAATTTGTAACCCAGCCGCCTCTTCAAATTGAAGCCGAGGACATTCGCCGCTCTTTGCGCAGCCAGTCACAAGTCAGGATCACCTACACTGATCTGAACGAGCGGGAAACAAACAGAACTATCTGGCCGGTACTTATCAGTTTTTTTCAGAACGCAGCAGTATTGGCGGCATGGTGTACTTTGCGCAATGATTTCAGGGCATTCAGGCTGGACAGGATATTGCGCTACGAAGTGACGAACCAGAAGCTGCCAAAGCCACGCAAGACGCTATTTGTTGAATGGAAGAAGTCAGATGCCGCAAAATTTGCTGCTGCCCAACCCGCAACCAATGCCAAGACCACAATCAGGGGCATTTAGCACAAGGCTGGTGCAGTTCATGCATTTAACTGGCTGACAATCGCCGCTAATGTGGTGCTTTGATTCTCTCTTCGCCAATCGGAGGCCCATGACCCTGCATGTTCACGCCGAAGACCTGTCCGGAACAGGCCTGCTCGACAAGTATTCGGTGCTGAAAGAGGTGTTCGGCTATGATCGGTTTCGGCCTGGGCAGGAAGACATTATTGATGCTTTGATGGACGGCGTATCGGTTCTGGCTGTAATGCCAACGGGAGCAGGAAAATCATTGTGCTTTCAGGTGCCGGCTCTGGCCATGGGTGGACTGACCATCGTTGTCTCGCCGCTTGTAGCCTTGATGCAGGATCAGGTTGCGGCTTTGCGTCTGGCAGGAGTAGCTGCGGACGCGATCAATTCCAGTCAGGACCGGGACATCAATGTTGCGGCATGGCAACGGGTTGCAGCGGGTATCACCCGCATTCTTTATTTGGCACCGGAACGGTTAATGACTGAACGCATGCTGTGTGCTTTGCAGCGGCAGAAAGTAAACCTGATTGCGATTGATGAAGCCCATTGCATGAGCCAGTGGGGACCGACATTTCGTCCTGAATATGCCCAATTAGGCGAACTAGGGCAGTGGTTTCCCCATGTTCCTGTGGCCGCCATGACCGCAACCGCAGATGAGGCAACGCGCAGAGACATCGAACAGAATCTGTTTAGCGGCCCACACCGCACATATGTTTCCGGTTTCGACCGCCCCAATATTCGCCTGAATGTTGCCCCGAAAGCCAACTGGAAACAGCAATTACTGTCATATGTGGGGGAGCGTAAGGGCCAAAGTGGGATTGTATATTGTCTGTCACGTAAGAAGACAGAGGAATGTGCCGAGATGCTGATGGCTAATGGCATCAACGCGACCGCCTATCACGCGGGTCTTGACCGCAGCGACCGACAGGCGCGACAAGACCGGTTTGTTACTGAAGAAGATCTTGTAGTGACAGCAACAATTGCCTTCGGAATGGGAATTGACAAGCCGGATGTCCGTTTTGTGTTTCACACTGACTTGCCGGGTTCCGTGGAAGCCTATTATCAGGAAATCGGGCGCGCTGGCCGTGATGGTGAACCTGCAGATGCCATGATGGTATTCGGGCCGGGCGATATAAGGTTGCGGCGGCAGTTCATCGAACAGGAAGATACGGACGACGATCATCGGCGTCGCGAGGTGTCCCGTCTTAATGCGCTTATCACCTATGCCGAAGCCCAACTGTGCCGAAGACAGGCTTTGCTTTCCTATTTTGGCGATTCATCGCTGCCCTGTGGTAATTGCGACAATTGCCTCAATCCGGTCACCCTCATCGACGGTCGTGATGATGCTGAGCTTGTCTTCGGGGCAATATTCGAAACCGGGCAACGTTTCGGTCAGGCGCATATAGTCGATGTCCTGCGAGGTGCGGAGACTGAAAAGGTCTTGAAAATGCGCCACGACCGGCTTGAAGTCCACGGGTCGGGGCGGCGTCACAGCAAGACGGAATGGCAAGCCATTATCCGCCAGATGATTGCAGGCGGATTTCTCGAAGTTGATATTGCCGGATATTCAAGCCTGCTGATCACTGACAAGGGCAATGCACTCAGCCGCGGGGAGGGGGAGTTTCAATATCGTCAGGATACGCTGCAACCGCTCAAGAAGCGCAGTACCCAGGGCACCGGTGGTGGTGCGTTCGGAGTGTCTCAAAGGGTTGAGGAATTGTCGACAAGAGATAAGGACCTGCTTGGAATCCTGAAATCAAAACGGCTCGACCTTGCCCGCGAGCGGGGCGTGCCAGCCTATGTGATATTCCCTGATAAAACCCTGGCCGACATGGCACTGCGCAGGCCAACAACCCTCGATGAATTCGCGGAAGTAAAAGGTGTCGGCAAAAGCAAGCTGGAGCAGTTCGGACAAATATTCATTGAAATAATCCGCCAGTCGCACTAGTCGGGCGGGCAGCGAATAACCATCAAGGTGGTCAACATGGCAAGCGGCAAATGCCCAAAACTTCCACTCACAGGTGGCTGTCAATGCGGTTGCCTGCGCTATCGCATAACCAGGCTTCCCAGCACACTGTATTGTTGCCATTGCACCGAATGTCAGCATCAGGCTGCAAGCGCGTTCGGCATGTCCTTGCGCCTCAATCCTCAGGCTATCGAGTTGGAAGGGGATTATGCGTCCTACTATCGCGATGAAAGTGCGCCTACTGCTGTTGAATGCGTTTTCTGTCCAAAATGCGGGACAAGGGTGGTGCACCGGGGGCGGGGCGTGGATTCCGGTTCAAGCATAAAGGCGGGTACGCTGGATGATGTGAGTTGGCTTAATCCGGTCGGCCACATCTGGGCCCGGTCGGCGCAAAACTGGGTGAAACTGGACGGCTTGGTTTATGACGGGCAACCGACAGACAATTACCATGCACTGATTGATGCATTTTCCAAGCAGCATAAAAACCGTTGACAATCCGCCAATGGCTATCCGTTTGAATTGTCGCTGACAAGTTGTGCCCTGGCATGGGGGTGCAATAGCCCGGCTGGCCGTTGAACGTGGTCTGGTCGCAGATTTCATAGTTTTCAAATACAAGGCTGCGCGGTCAAAGGGCTGGCATGTCTAAATTTCTATACCCTGCACAAATATAACTATATGAGCGGATATTTGCATGAAGTTTTGGTGTATATTTTATACCTCTGCAATTTTATAAGATTATTTTTGGAATTGAATGATTTATGACTGGCGCAGGAATATATATGGAATCCAAGAAATGCGCCCCAAAAATATACGAAAGTTGTTGATCTCCACTTCCATGATTGCACTTGTAATTGCCATGCCGCATAGCGCCGGCGCGGATGAAATTGTGGTCGACAGCCCGACAGATGTCACCGTTGTGTTGGATGGTGATGACAGGGTCACGGTCACCCCGAATGGCAGCATCACTCCTCCATCAGATCAGCATGGTGCTGAAAGCCATGGCAGCATGAACGAAATCATAAATTAGGGCCTGATTGAGACAAATGGTAGTGGACACGCCATTCATAGTACCGGACCCAATGTAAGGGTTACAAATCGCGGAAAGATTGTGACGAATGGCAGTGGAGACGGTATCCGCTCCCAGGGAAGTGACGCCGAGATAGAGAACTGGGGAACGATCAGAACCTATGCAACTAACGCGCGGGGAATACGCTCGGACGGCATCAATGCCTTCATCAGGAATTTTGGAATCATCAACACCCTGGGTGACGGTGCCCACGCTATTCGTTCCGCGGGCGGGAACTCGAAAATCGAAAATTCGGGAGAAATTCGCACCAGTGGCGCTGGAGCGCATGGTATTCGCGTTTATCCATCCGGTTCCGTAGTGACAAATTCAGGCTTGATCATCGCGGCACACCCCGATAGCGACGCAATTTTCATCGCCGACAGTTTAGCCGCTAGTTTGGAATTTGAATTTACAGACACTACCTTTAACCTCAACGCGCCCGGTTTTATTGGTGGTGACATCAATTTTGCCAACGGTTCCGACGACGTCACAATAAACCTCACAACCGGCCGTCGCATTCCGTGTTGTGGGATCTCTCCAATGGAGACATGTTTGGCGGCGACCCGGCTTCCATCTCTGGCCCGGTGCCTTGGTTTTATAATTCTACCACCAAACAGTTTGCCACATTCGACCCATCCGGCCTGGCCGGAACCGTCAATCAATTGGGGGACATGACAAATCTGTTGTCGATGGTCGGTCGCAATGGTCCCGGCAGCGGCGATGGCAATGGCGGGAGTGGTGAAGACATAACCAGCAATGCCTGGGCGACGACTTCGCCGGCCGCTGACGGTTTGGGTTATCTCTGGACCGCTGGTTTCGGCAGCACGATGGATCATGACGGCGATCTGACAACCCTTGATCAGGAAACCAGCCTGACAGGCGCGGCTGCTGGCTATCGGTGGCAGCAAGCCGCAGACCTGCAATTCAACGTGATGGCCGGCTATATTCAGGGTGAAATCAAGGCTGACAGCCCTTATGTCCGCTCTCAGAATATTGAGACAGATGGCTGGTTCGCCGGCGTCTATGGCCAGCAAGATCTTAATGGCTTCACTATCGACTTCGGTGTTGTCAGCGGCTGGTTATCTTCTGACAGCACGCGATTCGTCAACGACAATCTTGAACTTACAAACGGTCTGACTCTTGGGCAAAGCCTTGCCCTGGCCTCTTATAACAGTTGGTTCATCGCTCCGGAATTCGGTGTCGCAATGGATTTTGACATGGAAGGCGTTGTTTACACGCCCTCTGCCCGTGTCCGCTACTCTATGCAGGAAATTGATGGATATGCTGAAACCGGGTCGAATTCCAATGCCGATGTTGGTGCCCGTTCCATTGGCGTGTTTGAAGCCAATGTTGAAATGGCCGCCACAAAACGGGTTAATTTCGGGTCACTGACCGGGCGTGCCGGGTACATGTTCCGCAATTCCAACGGCGATGACGCGGCTTCAATCTCAATGCTCGGCATTACACAGTCAGTTGGTTTTGGAGACTCAGACGCCAGTGCCGCTTATTTGGGGGTTGAGGCCGATATCGAAATTACCCCCGATATGAAACTCGTGATCGGCGGTCAGGGTTTCTTCGGCGAGGAGGTGCAAGGTTATCAGGGCATGACCCGGTTCGTGGCGAGCTTTTAAGCAAGAAGCCCGCTGGAGGTGCTGCGAAGAATGATGTGGTACGAACGGTGCTGACCGTTTGGAAGTGTGGCAATAGCCCAACCCACGCTGCTTGTTAAAAAACAGCGTGGCGGACATGTTGCGAAGTAGTCCGGTTGAAGGAACAGCCAGTTTATCAGCCGATCATGCCTGACTGTTCGTAACGTCGGGGCCGTTCCACCTCAACGGAGGACTTGCCGTCGCGTTCTTCAAGCTTTTCAGCTTTGCTGAGTTCTTCCTGCGCTTGTTCCAAAGCCAGTTTGGCGTTGGCCTGTTGATCGTGCAGATCCTGTATGGATGTCAGAAGATTTTCCTGACGCAATCGGGCTGCCTTGGCGAAGGTTGGATAGGCAAAATGATTGATATCCTCAATCCCGGCCTTCTTCTCTTCGTAGGCGATCTGGGACAGCAGATCTTCCGACATGGATTTGAATTGAGAGACCATAGTCTCGATTTGAGCCACTTGTCTGGCTTTTTCCTGGACCTGAAACCTTTTCAGGCGCAGAACGCTTTCACGCGATTTCATACTCATTACTCCGCTACTCCCCGGCAGTAAAACGCACACCGGAAATGCGACAATGGCGCATGATTGTTAAAAATTTACCTACTACAGAACAAAAAAATTCTGCTTTTGGAAAGATTGATAGATTGCTTGCCCAGTCTGCTGGAAAGGAATTCTTCACACACCTTTCAAAACCGTTTCACATTAACCGGTCGTTTACCTGCTTGTTTAATACTGATGAAGGAAACGGTCCCGACTGCAGTTGTGTTTGTAGGGGATGCAAATCAGCGAACCGTTTTTGAACTGATTTGTCAGTTTTTCAAATTGCCAAGGCTGCTTAGGTTCAATTTGTGCAATTTTTTAACTTTGATAGGTTTGATTTAAATAAAGGAATTCAATGGTTTGATGGATAAAGCTAGATTCTTGCAATAAGTACTTGCCATTAAGAATCATCTTTTGTTAACCATTCCATCATAGCGTTGCGTTCGAGTATTTTAAGATAACGGCTTCCAGAATCGGCACCAGTACCGATTGGGACGCTCCTTTAAGGGGAATGAAATGCGAGTATTGCTGATTGAAGATGACAGCGCCACCGCACAGTCAATCGAACTGATGCTGAAGTCCGAGAGCTTCAATGTTTACACGACCGATCTTGGGGAAGAGGGGGTCGATCTAGGTAAGCTTTATGATTATGATATCATCTTGCTGGACCTGAACCTGCCGGATATGTCGGGTTACGAAGTGCTTCGTACGCTGCGCCTGTCGAAGGTAAAAACACCCATTCTTATCCTGTCCGGTCTGGCTGGAATTGAAGACAAGGTGCGCGGGCTCGGTTTCGGTGCTGACGATTACATGACCAAGCCCTTCCACAAGGATGAACTGGTTGCCAGAATTCAGGCGATTGTTCGCCGCTCCAAGGGCCATGCCGAATCTGTCATCACGACCGGCGACCTCAAGGTCAACCTTGATGCCAAGACAGTCGAGGTTAACAATCAACGCGTTCACCTGACCGGCAAGGAATACCAGATGCTGGAGTTGCTTTCTTTGCGCAAAGGCACAACGCTGACCAAGGAAATGTTCCTCAATCATCTTTATGGCGGCATGGACGAGCCGGAACTCAAGATTATCGACGTATTCATCTGTAAACTGCGCAAGAAGCTTGCATCCGCAACCGGTGGCAAGAATTATATTGAGACGGTTTGGGGTCGTGGCTATGTGCTGCGCGAAGTCGAAGATATGGAATACGCCGAGAGCGCCTGACCGCACCAGTCGAGTGCTTGAAGAACAAACCCGGCCTCTGAGCCGGGTTTTTTATTGCCAATCGCGCAGTTGACCACTTGAAACTTGGCAAATTCCGTGCCCCGGCGCTACGATCATGGCTCGAAGTTTGTACCAGGAGTGGCCATGACCCAACATTCTGAAATGCTGCAACGCGTATATGATGCCCGTAACAAGGATGAATTGTCAGATGCCTACAGTATCTGGGCCAGGCAATATGACCGCGATCTGCTGCAGGAGGGTTATATTCTGCCCTTCTTTATCACCTCATTTGTTGCCCGCTACCTCGTGAAGGGTGCTGGACCAATTCTGGACGCCGGCGTTGGGACCGGGCTGACAGGTCCCTATCTTCACGCACTTGGGTATACCGGCCTTTCCGGCACGGACATGTCAGAGGAAATGTTGGCGATGGCCGATGAGCGCGGATGCTATGAAGATTTGAAGCCGGCTGTACTTGGAGAAAGACTTCCTTGGCCAGACGATCATTTTGCTGCGTTTATCAGTGCTGGCGTATTTACAACCGGCCATGCACCTGCCTCCAGTCTTGATGAACTGGTGCGGATTACGCAACCCGGAGGCTATGCGATATTCAATATCCGTCAAAGCGTTTATGAAGAAAACGGTTTCGCCCACAAGATCGAACAGCAAAAGGATCAGGGTCTTGTGCGGCCTGTCGAAGTAAGCCCACCCT
Organism: Rhizobiaceae bacterium; assembly: GCA_051009515.1. GTDB lineage: Bacteria > Pseudomonadota > Alphaproteobacteria > Rhizobiales > Rhizobiaceae > Pseudahrensia. Next base: position 14,574 of record JBPCWM010000159.1, read on the forward strand.
TTGCCGGTTTCGTTTTTGACAAGGATGATATCCTTGGGTTTATTCACGTCTTGCAGGTGCTTTGATCTGCTCAACCTGCCCCTTGGCAAGACACTCCTTTTGGCGCAAGCTTGGCACAGGTTTCCACCACAAAAAGTGAATTCATGAAAAAACGTTCTCTTGGCCGTGACGGCCCTCTTGTTTCCGAAATTGGACTTGGCTGCTGGAATTTTGCAGGCGCCTACGGCCCCACAGACGAGGCAGAATCGCGCCAAACCTTGAAAACGGCGATCGATGAAGGGGTGACATTTCTGGATACGGCCAGCGTTTACGGGATGGGCTTGTCGGAAGAAATCATCGGACGTTTCATCAAGGACAATCCTGATAAATTCGCCATTCACACCAAGGGTGGTCTTTACCGAAATCCCGAGACCAAGGAACGCTGGTTTCGCAATGATGACGAATTTTTGACGCAACAATTGGACGACTCGCTCAAACGGCTCGGGGTTGAGCAGATCCAGATGTATTACATTCACCGCCGCCAGCAGGACATTCCGATAGAAGATGTCATGGATACCCTGCTGCGCTTTAAGAAAGAGGGCAAGATCGAAGGCATAGGGTTTTCCGAAATTGCTCCCAATTCCCTGCGGCGGGCGACGGCCTGTGCGCCGGTCATGGCAGTTCAAAGTGAATATTCTCTGTGGAGCCGATATCCGGACCTTGGCATGTTGCAGACCTGTAAGGAATTGGGCACCGCCTTTGTTGCGTTTTCGCCTATGGGGAGAGGCATTTTTGCTGAAAAAACGCCCGATCCTGCGACATTTGAAAAAACCGATTTCAGATATCAGACCCCGAGGTTTACGGAACCCAATTTCAGTGCAAATGCCGCAAAGGTGTCCGATTTCAAGGCCTTGGCTGCTGATATGGGCACGACATCTCCGACCTTGGCCATGGCCTGGGTTTTGGCACGTGGCGAGCAAATTTTGTCAATTCCCGGAACCCGGTCCAGCAAACACCTCAAGCAGCTAACCGCGGGTGCTGCGCTTAATCTGACGGCAGATGACATGGCGGCGATTGAAAAAGTGCTTCCCGTTGGTTGGGCCCATGGAGATCGCTATTCGCGCGCCCAGTGGCTTGGTGCAGAGGGGTATTGTTAATCCCGCAAGAGCGAGCCACAGCACCTGAATTCAAACTCGATCTGAAAGGAGATTGACTCGCCACGGAAGCTTCTGATGCCGATGTGAAACTGCTGCCTCAGTGAGTACAGATATGGACGGATGTGACTGGGCGGGTGTTTTTGAGTTCAACCATTGTCCTGATTATCTCAAAGCAGACCATTATGCGGGTTTGTATCTGCTGATATCGACTGTTCTTGCTGCAATAACCATAGTTTGGATGCACTCTCAAATGGGCATGGTGCGTCTGCTTGGCATCGTTCATATTGTTTTGTGGCCGCCGATGATCATCAATGCCTGGAAGCGGTTGCGCAACGGTCCACTGGCAAAGTTGCAGACCGTATTTATGGCGATTTTGATTATAACCTGCATCTTGGCTATGGTCTGCGATTTCTATGACGTTGCACGCTGGCAAATTGGCCAGCGCGCGGCCATCGTCTAAGGTAAGACCAGACAGGTTCGGGCTATTTCTTGGGTGGATTCCCAGGGATGGGTTCGCCCTGCAAAGTAGGGTGGCTTCGCATATATTGCGGTGGGAAGGTGGCCTGTGCCCGCAATACTTCAGCTGCATGCCAAGCCCAACGTGGATCGTAGAGCATGCCACGGGCAAGTGCCACAAAATCAGCCTGACCTGTGGACACTATGGTTTCTGCCTGCCGGGGGTCTGTGATCATACCCACGGCCATGGTGGTCAATCCGGTTTCACGGCGAATGTGATCAGCAAAAGCCACCTGATAGCCTGGCCCAACTTTGATCTGCTGCAAGGGAGAATTGCCACCCGAAGACACATCTATATAGTCGCAACCGCGATCTTTCAGCGCTGCCGAATAGAGCGTGGCCTCCTCAAGTGCCCATGAACTACCCTCCACCCAATCGGTTGCAGAAAAGCGAACACCAATGGGCGTGTTGGGCGCCACCGCGCGTACAGCGTCAAAAATCTCCAACGGGTATCGCATGCGATTTTCCAGTGATCCGCCGTATTTGTCATCACGGGTGTTGGACAGGGGCGACAGGAATTGGTGCAGCAAATAGCCATGGGCACTGTGAACCTCAATAACATCAAAGCCAAGACGCACCGCGCGCTGTGCTGCCTGAACGAAGGCTTGCTTGACCCGTTCCAGTCCCTGATTAGAAAGTGCCGTGGGCGTGTGCCATCCATCCGCGTAAGGCAGGGCTGATGGGGCAGAAGTTTCCCATGCGCCATTGTCTGCGGTCAGTGCCGCGCCACCATTCCAGGGAAGGTCGGCAGACGCTTTGCGTCCTGCATGGGCAAGTTGGATGCCGATCCTTGCGGCACCGTAATCGCGAAAGAAACTGATCACTTTTGCCATGGAAGCTTCGTTTTCATCGCTATAAAGCCCGGGGCATCCCGGTGTGATGCGCCCTTCCGCCTCCACACCGCTGGCTTCAACAAAGACCAGCCCGGCTCCGCCAACTGCATACTGCCCAAGATGCATCAAATGCCAGTCGGTCATGGACCCTTCAATTGCCGAATATTGGCACATGGGTGCCACAACTATGCGATTGTCGAGCTCTAGAGAGCCAAGATTGGCTGGGGAAAAAAGTTTTGACATGAAACGGGTCTGACGTTGGGACTAAGCTTTCGCCTAATGACAACGTCAATTGCACACTGTCAATGCTGCAATTGCGATAGTACGCAGTTAGGCACGTTTCAGATCAGGCGGCCACTTTCCTTAGCGTTGAGCATATGTCTTCGACCACGTCATGCACCAGACCTTCATCATCCCCTTCCGCCATTACGCGGATCAACGGCTCAGTTCCTGAAGCACGAATGACCAATCTGCCACTGTTGGCCAGACGCGAACGGGCTTCATCGATGGATTCGATCACCTGTTTGTCCTTCAAGGGCTCTCCGCTCTTAAAACTAACATTTTTGAGAATCTGCGGAACCGGCTCAAAGCGTGCACAGACTTCGCTGACAGGTTTGTCCCAGGCCTGCACAACAGCCAGCACTTGCAGCGCTGCAATGAGTCCATCACCCGTTGTGGCATAGTCGGAAAGAACGATATGGCCTGATTGTTCACCGCCAACGTTAAAGCCGTTCTTGCGCATATGTTCGACCACATAGCGGTCGCCAACAGCTGTACGCGCCAGCGAGAGCCCCTGAGTGCCGAGGAACCGCTCAAGACCCAGATTGGACATAACTGTGGCTACAATGCCGTCCCCGGCCAGCATTTGACGTTCCTTCCATGACTGCGCAACCAGCGCCATCAGCTGGTCACCATCCACCACATTGCTGCGTTCATCGACAATGATCACACGATCAGCGTCGCCATCCAGAGCTATGCCAATATCTGCACGGACCTCATTGACCTTACGTGCAAGTGTCGCCGTATGAGTAGATCCGCATTCCGCGTTGATGTTGGTTCCGTTGGGCTCCGTACCAATGCTAACGACATCCGCACCCAGCTCCCACAATGCAGCTGGCGCAACCTTGTAGGCTGCTCCATTGGCGCAGTCTATTGCCACGCGAATGCCTTCAAGGGACATGTTTTTTGGAAGAGTGCGTTTGGCAAATTCGATATAACGGTCATGCACACCATCAACGCGTTTGGCGCGGCCGATTTGGCGGTCGCTGGCCAGTTGATTGGTCAGGTCCTCGTCCATCAAGCGCTCGATTTCGTGTTCAATCTGATCTGACAGTTTAAAGCCGTTGGGGCCAAACAATTTGATGCCATTATCGTGATAGGCATTGTGTGATGCAGATATCATCACGCCAATATCGGCCCGCAGGGAGCGAGTCAGCATGGCGACAGCGGGGGTTGGAACCGGTCCGAGTTGGAAGACGTCCATTCCAGCGGCCGTAAAGCCGGCAACAAGCGCATTTTCGATCATGTAGCCGGACAAGCGCGTGTCCTTGCCAATAACAACGCGGTGACGGTGATTGCCGCGTTTGAAAGCAACACCGGCTGCCATGCCCACTTTCATAGCCGTTTCAGCAGTCATGGGCGATTTGTTGGCATAGCCGCGAATACCATCAGTGCCAAAATATTTACGTTGGTTCGTCATTTTGTTTACCCCTCGAATCGAACCAATAATTCAATTCGGAATCGTGTCCCAATAGACAATTGCCCCCACTCCGGTCTGTTTATATCACCTGACGCCAATTAGCACGTCACATTTTGTGAACAAGTGTGACGTTGGGCGAGCATGGTTGCCGCAAAACAAAACCGGCGCACAGGCATTATGTTTATGCCGTCACGCCGGTTAATTTCAGTTTAAGTTTTAGTGCGGGTTTCAAAATCCCATGCAAAATCAGGATGATGGTTGGGGTTCCATTCCGCCGGTGGCGTCACCTTTTTTGCCCTTGGGAGACTTGGAGCCCGACTTTGGAACCGCGCTGCCTCGGGTTGGTGGCGTATCATCGCCCATATCCCGTGCAGGTGGCTTACCGTTCAGCAGATCGTCAATTTCGCTGCCGGTCAGGGTTTCATACTCTAAAAGGCCTTGTGCCAGTGTTTCGAGATCTTTTTTGCGCTTAGTCAGGATCTTCTTGGCCCAGTCGAAGCCCTCGTCGACCAGTCTGCGTACTTCTTCATCGATGATCTGGGCTGTTTCTTCCGAAACATTTTTGCTCTGGGCTACAGAATGCCCAAGGAAAACTTCCTGCTGATTTTCACCATAGGCCACTTTACCGAGCTTGTCGGAATACCCCCATTGCGTGACCATCGCGCGGGCCAAACGTGTTGCCTGTTCAATGTCGGACTGGGCGCCAGAAGTGACGTTTTTCTTGCCGAAGGTCAGCTCTTCTGCCACCCGGCCTGCCATCATGACCGCCAGTCGGGAAGTCATTTCTTCATAAGACATGGAAATCTGGTCGCGTTCCGGCAATTGCATCACCATACCAAGGGCACGGCCCCGCGGAATAATAGTCGCCTTGTGAACAGGGTGGGAGGAGGGAACAGAGATAGCGACCAGTGCATGACCAGCTTCGTGATAGGCGGTGTTACGCTTTTCTTCTTCCGACATCACCATGGACCGGCGTTCCGCACCCATCATCACCTTATCCTTGGCATCATCGAATTCCTGCGCAGTTACCAGCCGCTTCTCTCGTCGTGCGGCGAGCAGGGCAGCTTCGTTAACGAGGTTCATCAAATCCGCGCCAGAGAAACCAGGTGTGCCCCTTGCGACGACCTTCAGATCAACATTTGGAGCCAAAGGTACGTTTTTGACATGCACCTTCAGAATTGCCTCGCGGCCCATAATGTCAGGATTGGAAACCACAACCTGACGGTCGAACCGACCAGGGCGCAACAGAGCCGGGTCAAGAACGTCTGGCCTGTTGGTTGCTGCGATCAGTATGATGCCTTCATTGGTTTCAAAACCATCCATCTCCACCAGTAATTGGTTGAGGGTCTGTTCGCGTTCGTCGTTGCCGCCACCAAGACCTGCACCACGATGGCGACCAACCGCGTCGATTTCGTCGATGAATACGATACAAGGTGCATTTTTCTTGGCCTGCTCGAACATATCGCGCACCCGGCTGGCACCCACACCAACAAACATTTCAACGAAATCAGAACCGGAAATTGTAAAAAACGGAACATTGGCTTCACCCGCGACAGCGCGAGCGGTTAGCGTTTTACCGGTTCCGGGAGGGCCGACAAGCAACACACCATGGGGCATCTTACCACCGAGACGCTGGAATTTCTGCGGATCGCGCAGGAAATCTACAATCTCCACAAGGTCTTCCTTGGCCTCATCGACGCCGGCAACGTCATCAAATGTCACCCGTCCCTGGGATTCGGTCAGCAATTTGGCCTTGGATTTGCCAAAACCCATGGCCTTGCCTTGTCCGTTCTGCATCTGGCGCATGATGAAAATCCACACACCAATCAGCAAGAGCAGTGGCAGCCAATTTATGAGCATGCCAAGAAAAGACGAGCGGCCATCGGCAACCGGCTTGGCAGTAATCTCTACATTCTGCGTCTCCAGACGCTTTACCAATTCTGGATCCTGCGGCGCGTAAGTTGCAAAGCGAGTGCTCGAATCCTTATATGTTCCGGTAATGCGGTCACCGGATATGGTCACCGATTTGACCCGATCGCGATCGACGGCATCAATAAATGTGGAATAGGCAATCTCGCTCGTTTGCTGTTGCCCTGACGGCGATTGGAACATCTGGAAGAGGGCGATCAACAGAAGTGCGATGAGTCCCCATAGCGCAAAATTGCGGAAGTTTGAATTCATTGAGATTTTTCCTGCTCAGTGCGCCGTGCGCGTCAAATTGGTTAACTGCAACAAGCACAGTATTGGGCTTTGTTCCAAGATAGGTATCTGTCCGGCCTATGCCAAGGTCCAAGTTGCAACATGCGTCAATTCCTCGCTTTATGCTGAACAAGGCGCTGTTGCAAGCAGATCGAGAATCGCCTCGTAGACACAGTCATCCTCCTCGGCCCGGAAATTCTCCAGTGCATCAAGGCAAGGTGAAGACACGAGATTGGAGCCGCGCGGTATTGCCGTGTACCGCTCTCTTGCGATTTGGTTTGCCTGCTTATCGACGGGTTTTGGGGAGTTTTGCCGGTTTCGGTTCTCTCGGCGAACCGAAATCCTTCCATCTCTTGTTTGCAACAAACAGCGTCCAAGCGTCATTGTCTCCCGTCCGCGATTTTGCGTGGTCAGGCAAAAGGTCTGGATTTTCTCCTGAGGACTTCGATGGGCAAGTCCACCACAAATAAGTATGAGCCAGATCAGGGCTTCCTGAATCAAGGCGATTTCGGTTCCACGGAGGGTTTCGTATTCAAAGTCGTTTTCACCGATCATATGGACTTGCGTCTTAAATTCCGACACGACTGCTTGATTCATCCAGAGCCTTGTGCGTGTTGACAATTGAGTAAGTCGCGCGAGTTTTTCCGTGTCTGGCAGTTCATCGACAGTGTTGGCCAGAGCTGCCCGCACACGCACTCTTTCATAGCTTGTGTTCTCATTGGTCGGATCGTCAACCCAGGAAGTCTGGCTGGTGCGGAGTTTGGTGCGCAACTGCTCGCGTCGAAAACCCAGCAGCGGACGCCAAAGTTTGATTTCGTTAAATGTTGCCCGTTCACTCATACCAGCCAATCCACGAGTGCTACTATGCGTTTTCACGCGCAGTGCGCGCATGACAAGGGTTTCTGCTTGATCATCCAAAGTATGTCCTAGCGCAATCGTTGGAGCGCCAACACTCCGGGCCATGCGTAGCAAGAGGTTATAACGGGCTTCGCGCGCTGCTGCAGAGCTTGCCGAGTAGGCGTTTTCCCACTTTGTGACCAGATGAGGCAGCCCCAGTTCTGCACAATGGGCTTTTACAAATTGCGCTTCCTGTGCCGATTCTTTGCGTAATCCGTGGTCGACAGTTGCCACGTGCAATTGAAGATCGGGGTGCTGCTCCAGCAGCCAGTGGAGCAGCCCAATGGAATCACTGCCTCCAGACACCGCCACCAGCATTGGCTGGCTGCGGTCATGCACCAGCTCGGCTCGCCAGGTGTTTGGGCGGTTTGGATGGGATGAGCGGTTCATGGGGCTCGCGTTATCTGACAAGACGGGATGTGTGTCCAACGACACCGTTCTCAAAGTCGTTCATTGCGCATAATTAGCCAAATTGGGTTTGCAAAGCAAAGGCATCAGCACTTGGTTGCAACCTGTTCATCACGCACACGGGGTCCCAGTCGAGGCTCCGCTTCCGGATATTGCTTGAGCACTTCCGCATAGGTGGCGCAGGCGACTTCGCGTTGGTTCAACCCCGCCAGTGCAAGGCCCAGGGCAAGCAGGTTGTCTGCGGCTGTTTCAGCTTCAGGGTAATTATTGTGGGCTTCAAGATAAGAATCGGCTGCATGATAGTAGTCCTTTTGCCAGAAATAGGCTTCGCCGAGATAATATTTTACAACGCCTGCATCGGGATCATTCGGCCATGCTTTGAGATGGGCGGCGAAGGCCTGCTGCGCCCGCTTGAAATTTCGAGCATCCATTTCTGACTTGCCTGCGGCAAAAACCTGGCTGGGTGTGGCTCCAAATTGTGAGGCCTCCACAGCACCTTCCGTTGCCTCGCCAAACAGTGTGGGCAGCCCTGCAAGGGCTTTTTGATCATCCGACCGAGAATCGACCACATTGCCATCTGCATCGAATGTCAGGGTACCAAGGGCGCGTGGTTCCAGTTTGGGCAGTTCGCTTCTTACAATTCTAGAAGAAGATGAACTTGCGCTTGTGGAGTCATTTGCGTCCGAAGCTGCGCTTGCTTCGGACGATTCAGACTTTCCCAGGCGGTTGGTGTCCTCGCCACCGCCTTGAGCGGCATTCGTGTCCGTTTCTGGAAGGCCGGACCTTTTGTCCTCCAGTTCCTGAAAGCGCAGCTCGTTTTCTTCTTCCAACTGACGCAGCTTTTCCTGCATCTGAAGCAGCAGAAAGTTGAGTTCCTCAACTTGCCCGGTGAGCTGACGCACTTTGTCTTCCAATTCGACAATGCGAAAGGACTCATTCGACTGTACGGTTTGGACGACGCCCGGCAAAGCGATCGACGGCCTCGGTTGACCGGCGTGGGCGGGAAGCATGGCCAGAGCCACAGAAACGGCCAGCGCCATATTCAACAACTTCATCATGCTTGTAGTCCTCACGAAGACGTATTCCACCATAGCCGCAATTCAGACCAATTTTTGACCATTTTGCAAGCCACATGCCCAAGATGGAGGAACAGTTGCCGGCAGAATTTACCGGCAATCCGATCAATAAACGTAGTGGACTAGCTGTTTCCACCACCAAGGACCGTTACCGCTCGTCTGTTTTGCGACCAGCAGGAAATGTCATTGCAAACCGCCACCGGACGTTCCTTGCCAAAGGAAATCGTCTTCATGCGGTTGCGACTTACACCGCGTGACGCAAGATAGTCCTTCACGGCAGCAGCCCGGCGGGCACCTAGTGCGAGGTTGTATTCGCGAGTGCCGCGTTCATCTGCATGGCCTTCAATCGTAATGCTGTAAGTACGATATTTGTTTAGCCAGACGCTTTGTTTGTCGAGAGTTTGACGTCCCTGCGCGGAAACGGTGGTGGAATCGGTTGTGAAGAACACCCGATCACCAACATTGACTGTGAAGTCCTGCGTGCTGCCCGGTTTTGCGTTGTTGCCCATCAATTGATTGGCATTATCCGGCAAACCATCTTTTTTCGCACAGCCAGTAACTGCCAGCATCGTTGCGAGGGGCAGCATGACTGCGATTTTGGAGAATCTGAATGTTGAATTGGCCAGGCGCATAAGCCGGACTCCTGTGAAGAATAGAATTGTTACAGTTTTGGTCATTATTTGATAACCAAAGGCCCTTAATTGCTGCTCAACAAAGGGGGTTAACGCAGGGTTAATGGGCCAAGAGGGTGCGACCGCAGCCAATAAGATCACAAATGCGGCATTTCATTGACCAATTGCGGACCAATATAGCAATTTTGGCCGGTGTGACCCGCGCAACGCTATTTGTCTGGTGCAGACTTGCTGGCGGCCAGAACACAAAGCAATTCAAACATTATGGATGCACCTACCCATGCAGTTGAGCCGGACTGGTCAAATGGAGGCGAAACCTCAACCAGATCAGCACCGGCAAGGTTAAGACCGTGCATTTCCCGAACAAGTCTTTGAGCGGTGTAGGTGTCCGGGCCACCAATTTCAGGTGTGCCGGTTCCCGGTGCAAAGGCCGGATCGATAAAGTCGATATCGAAGGAACAATAAGTTGGCTCCAATCCAACAATTGATCTGGCCTCGGCCATGACATCTTTAAATCCGCGCTCCATCAGGTCTTCAATCATCAGGATCGTCACCCCGTTGGCGCGACCGAACTCAATATCCTCTCCATCGTACATTGTGCCGCGAATTCCGATCTGAACGACTCGTTCAGGATCCAGCAATCCTTCTTCAATGGCGCGGCGAAAGGGCGTCCCATGGGTATATTTGGTACCGCCGAAATATTGATCAAACAGGTCCGTATGGGCATCAAAATGAATCATGCCCAAAGGACCCTCTTTAGCGAGACCTCTCAGGATAGGCAACGTAATCAGATGGTCGCCACCAGCGGTAAGCGGGATAATCTCATCGTTTTTCAGCCCGGTGAAATAGGCACTTACCCGATCCAGGCTGTCCATCAGATCAGCGGGATTTGGAGGGACATCACCCAGATCGGCGCAGTTGCAAAGTGAATAAGGGTTGATGCGGGAAACAGGATGAACAGCACGGATCATGGTTGAAAGGTCCCGCAACTGGCGCGGCCCGTGACGGGCGCCGGGACGGTTTGTTGTGCCGCCATCCCACGGAACGCCGACCAGGCCGATATCAATCTGGTCGTAGAGATCATCTCCCCTTTTCAGATGGGGCAGTCTCATAAATGTTGGAACGCCTGCAAATCGCGCCAGATCTGATCCCGATACCGGTTGAAAATCTTTGTGGGCCAAATCTCGCTCCTTGTTATAGGGTCACAGATGCAACTATTGCATCATCTTGGCAAGCTGGGCAGCACCCTTGCGCATGGTGGCCAGATGATCGACCAGTTTGTCGAGGCTCAATCGTTGGGTTGGGCCGTGAAATGCCAGCGAGGCCATGTATTCACCGCGACTGTTATTGACCGGAACCGCCAGCGCGATCATGTCGTTGAACAATTCTTCATTATCTATCGAATAGCCGTTTTTTTGAACATCGCGGATCTCGCGGCGCAACTGGTCAACTGTTGTGTTGGTTGTATCCGTTCTCCGTTCGAAACGAATTGCACCAGCCAGCGCATCAAACTGTTTTTCATTCAAACTGGCCAGATAGCACTTACCACTGGCGGTGCAATGAAAGGGTACACGTGATCCGATTGGCAGTTCGATGCGAAACAACCAATCCGTCTCAACCCGGTCCAGATAGGTCATGCCATCCAGTTCCGGAACCACAAAGTTCACTGTCTCGCGCGTGATTGCTGATATTTCCATCAATACCTGATGGCGGGCAATGTTCAGGTGCCGGGACCGGGACAGACCGCGCGCCATCTTCAATGTGCGGGGTGCAGCCTGGAGTTTGTTTCCGCGAACATCACGAATGAGAAAGCCCTCTTCAACCAGTGTTTGGCACAGCCTATGGATGGATTGTTTGGGCAATCCGATGTCCCTGTTTATTTCCGTTGGCGACAGCGGCCGGTCAGCCACAGCTACGGCTTCGAGAATAAGCAGGGTACGCAGGTTTGTCGCTACGCGTTCTTCAGAATGCACCATCATTCATCCACACATTTTGGGCCCAATCAAAAAACACGGTATTGGGCATTGCACTCCGCGTAATTGCATGTTCTTATAAATATCGAGACAAAAAGTCTCATTTTTTGATTGTCGAGGTCAAGGCCTGAAATTAACATTTATCAAAAAATGAGACGTTTTACACAATGCCGTTTCCTCAAAGTGCGGGGATCGGGCAATCGGAGGGAGCCGATTGGAGTTTGATTATCTCATAGTTGGAGCAGGGTCCGCTGGCAGTGCCCTGGCCAGCCGCTTGTCGCAAAGTGGCAAGCACAGTGTTGCGCTGGTGGAAGCCGGCGGTCGGGATACATCACCCTGGATTCATATCCCTGTTGGATATTTCAAGACTTTTGGACACGCTAAAATGGACTGGCGCTATGTCACGGAGCCGGATCCGGGGTTGAACGGTCGATCTCTGAACTGGCCAAGGGGCCGTGTTCTTGGTGGGTCATCATCCATCAATGGTCTGCTCTATGTGCGGGGTCAAAAACAAGACTATGACCAATGGCGCCAGTTGGGCAACACGGGATGGGGCTGGGAAGATGTTCTGCCCTGTTTCAAACGTTCGGAAAACTGGGAGGGGGGAGCTTCCGAATTGCGGGGCAGTGAAGGCCCGCTGCGTGTTTCCAGAACCAGGCTGAACCGCAATGCAGTTGACGCATATGTGCAAGCTGCTCAGGCAGCCGGATTCCCTCACAATGAAGATTACAATGGAGAGACGCAGGAAGGCATGGGATATTTCCAGCTCACTGCTCACAAGGGGCAACGCTGTTCTTCCGCAAAGGCCTATCTCACGCCAAATCGAAACCGTTCAAACCTTACTGTTTTGACCAGTATGGCCACCAAACGTGTCTTGATTGAACAAGGGCGTGCCACGGGGATTGTTGTGCAGCACGGCAATGAGGAAAAGACTATCCGTGCCCGCAACGAAGTGATTTTGTCGGCTGGCGCGTTAGGATCTCCTCAAATACTTATGCTATCAGGAATCGGACCCGGTGCAGAACTGGCAAAATTCGGTATCGAAGTTGTTCGGGACTTGGCCGGAGTTGGTCAAAACCTGCAGGATCATTTGCAGGCGCGCCCCATCTTCAAGTGCCGCTCGTCGACCATCAATACAGAGACCAACTCGCTTTGGAAACAGGCATTTATGGCCATTGAATATGCGCTGAAACGCACTGGCCCCATGACAATGGCAGCCAGCCTTGGTACTGGCTTTCTAAAAACTCGCGACGAACTCGAAACGCCCGATATCCAGTTTCACATCCAGCCATTCTCCACCGACAAGGTTGGTACCGGAACTCATCCATTTGACGCCTTTACCGCATCTGTCCTGCAACTGCGTCCTGAAAGTGCAGGTCATCTGGAATTGCAGTCGGCCAATATCAATGATCATCCGCTCATTCATCCCAACTATCTTTCTACACCTTTAGACCAGCAGACCATTGTCAACGGTATCAAGATCGCCCGAAAGATTGCTGGATTTGAACCGGCCAAGTCGGAAATCATCGAAGAATATGCGCCGGGCAAGGCGGTTGCCGAAAATGATGATGAAGCGATCCTGGACTGGGCTCGCAACACATCTACCACGATTTATCATCCTACCGGAACCTGCAAAATGGGACAGGACACCATGTCCGTGGTCGACGAGCGGCTGCGGGTGCGGGGCATCTCGGGGTTGCGGGTTGCAGATGCCTCCATAATGCCTGTAATCGTATCGGGAAACACCAATGCGCCGGCCATCATGATAGGCGAACGGGCGTCCGACTTTATTCTTGAGGATGTCGCCTGATGCTGGAAACCGTTTTTGATTTTGGTGCCATCATCGTCGCAGATATTGTTCTGTCGGGTGACAATGCGCTGATCATCGGCATGGCTGCTGCAGGCCTTGCTCCTGAACTGCGCAAAAAGGCGATTATTTTCGGCATGGTGGTTGCTGCAGTTCTGCGCATCGTTTTTGCCGTGATTGCAACTCAACTCCTGGGTATTCCGGGCCTGCTACTGGTTGGTTCGCTGCTGCTGTTCTGGGTCTGCTGGGGCTTATACAAGGAGATCAGAAGTCACCAGGAGCAAAAGGCTTCTGCGGCTCTCGAAACAGCCGAAGATCCCGAGCAAGGTTATACGGGCAAGCCTCGACGTACATTGGGACAGGCACTATGGACCATCACAGTGGCCGATGTGTCCATGTCCATCGATAATGTTCTGGCCGTGGCGGCCATTGCCGATGGCGACACCAACATGCTGGTGTTCGGCCTTGGACTGGCAATTTTGCTGATGGCCTTTGCGGCTACGCTGATCATGAAGATCCTGACCAAATACCCATGGATATCATGGGCTGGGTTGGTCGTGCTGGTCTATGTGGCTGCCGAAATGTTTTACCGGGGAATATGGGACCCGGTGAATGGAATTCTCGCATTTCTAAATGGAGGTGCGTGAATACGTCTTTGATTCATCGGACTGTTCTGGTGGATCAATTCAATTGTGATGAACACTCATCATCCCGAACCTTCGGCGGGAAACATGATGACATCGCACTCGTCGGAGGATTGAAGAGAGACAACAGGGAGGTATACCATGTCTGTTCTTGTTAAACTCGGCAAAACTCTTGCCGCAACCGCATTGGCTGCGACCGTAACGTCAGCTGCCATTGCAAACGAAGTCACCATCCGCGTGCAATCCGTGATTTCAGCGAAAGCTGATGAGGTCGTCATGCTCAAGGATTTTGCTAAGGACGTTTCAGACCTGACCAATGGTGAAGTTAAAATCGAAGTCCTGCCAGCGGGTGCTGTTGTAGGCGTCAAGGAAACACTCGACGCTGTCGACAAGGGCCTTGTTGAAGGTGGATTTGCCTGGACCCACTACTGGTCCGGTAAGCATCCAGCAGCCATGCTGTTTGGTTCGCCTGTCGCCGGTGCCGGTGTTGGCATTGACAACATCGCGTTTTTGTCCTGGTTCCAGTTTGGTGGTGGTAAAGAACTTTACGACCAGCTTTGGAAAGAAATGGGCATGAACGTCAAAGGCTTCATGCTGCAGCCGGTCGGCCCCGAAGCTCTTGGCTGGTTCAAGGAGCCAATCAACTCCATGGCTGATTTCCGCAAGTATCGTTTCCGCACACCTCCGGGCATTCCCGGCCAGACCTATAAAGACATTGGCGTAGCCTCTGTTGCCATGGGTGGCGGTGACATTCTGCCAGCTCTGGAAAAAGGCACAATCGATGCTGCCGAATGGTGCTGCCCGAAGCCTGACTCCGTGTTCGGTTTCCAGAAAGTGCTCAAGCACTACTACCTGCAGGGCCTACATCAGGTTGTCGTGAACGCTGACATGTACATCAATGGCGATGTCTATAACAGCCTCACAGATCACCAGAAAAAAGCTCTTGAAGTTGCTGCTAACGCTTCACTGTCCAAGTCCATGTCTTACCGTATTTATGAAAACGGCAAGGCGCTGAAGGACCTGACCGAGAACCACGGCGTCATCCTGCACGACACTCCTGCTGACTATTTCCCAGCCTACATGAATGCTGCGAAAGCCTCACTTGAGAAAAATGCGGCTGACAATGCGTTCTTTGCAAAGGTCTGGCAGTCACAGAAAGACTTTGCAGCAGTTGCTGTGCCGTTCTGGGCTGGTTCTCAGGCTTCAAACGCTGCGCTTGGCAAGGCATTTGCCGACAGCGTAAAATAACTTTGCGGCGGTGAGGGCGTTTGCCCTCACCGCTTCGCTTCTTTCGTCTATTTAGAACGTCTGTTCACAAAAAGTTTTGGGGTTCTCAATAGACGAGGGAACAGGGAAAATGTCCTCGGGGAGGAAACCGTTATGGCTGAAGAAGTTGATCCAGGCGAACTGGATATTACCGACGAACTGATTGCAGAGCGCCGCGCCGAAGAACCGGGCCAAACCCCGGAAGATATGACCCCGTGGCAGCGACCGATCACAGCCAAAATAGATGTTATCAACCTGTGGGCTGGACGCATAATC
>JBPCWM010000160.1:0-10856 GCA_051009515.1 Rhizobiaceae bacterium
AAAGCGGAACAATCACCCAGGCGCACAACAGGAATACAGCGGAAGAATAAACCCAACGTCCGGCCTTGCGCATGTCGGCAGGCGGTGTTTCGACTTCGGTGCTCATATCGTAGCTCCTTTCGGAACCCGCAACAGGCGCAGGATCAAAACCGTGAAGGCGATTGAAATTGCCAGGATGATCAGTGCGACCGCAGCAGCGGCTCCACCGTTCAGCAGTTCAAACTGATAGTTGAAGGTCTCACTCATCAAGACGGGGAACAGGGTGCCGCCAATGGCTTGCACTACAGCGAACACCTCAAATGCGAGGATCACGCGGATTACCAGTGCAGTTGAAAGCGAGGGACGCAGAAGCGGTAGAGTGATCTTTAGGAAACGCTTCCACGGGGAAGCCCCAAAGACTTCTGCAGCTTCATAATATTCCTTGGGAATGAGGCCGATGCCTGCAACCAGTATGACCAGCATGATCGCTGTGGCCCGCCAGATTTCGGCAAGCGCAATGGCCAGGAAAACCAGGCCCGGGTTTTGATAGCTCAAAAGATTGGCTGGGCGATCGATGAGTCCAAGGCCGCTCATCATAGAGTTCAGGAAACCGGATTGTTCAAATATGGCCAGCCAGATTATGCCAGCAGCGAGATCAGAAATTCCTAGTGGAATTGTCCAGATATAAAGGACAAGGTCACGCCCTTTTTTCATTTTGCTGACCATGTTGGCCATCAACAGTGCCAAGGCCAGTTGCACTGGCACCACGGCTGCAGCCAGATAAAGAGTGTTTTTCAGGGCGATTGGAAATTTCCAATGCGATGTGACATTGCGGAAATTGTCCATGGTAAACCCATCGCCCGTGGTGAACGCTTGTTGGGCAACCAGTACAAACGGGTAAAGGAAGAAGAAGCACAGAAACAATGTAACCGGCAAAATAAGGGCATAAGGCAGGTATCGCGCGTTCATTGAACCGCTCCTTTCAAGCAACCGGTTGGTGAATTTGGGCGGACAGTCCGGGCCGAACAGGCGGCCCGGACGATTGATAGATCAGCCGTTTTTATTCAACGGGGCAGGGCCCGTCGGAAGCGGCATCCGGTGCCCAGCAAGGTGCGCCGGATGCGTCCATGATCGCCTGAAGGCGTGGTTTGTGCTCGTTCAGAACTGTGCGGATGTCTTGCCCGGCAAGTACGATGCGCTCAAATGTTTCGGTATAAAGTTGGCTGAATTCGCCACCCTTGGACCCTAGTCCGGCAGGAAGCAGGCCCGGATTGGCATCAGCGGAACCAGACATTTTGGCAACGGCATCACCTGCCGCCTTCACTGCGGGAGGCAGATCTGCGGGCAACTCAACATCTACAACGGGGAAGAAATTTGTTGCGCGAAGAGTGGCGATTTGGGTTTCAGGCTTCAGCATGTGCTGGACCAGCGCCTTGGCAGCATCCATGTCTGGTGCGGTACGCGGGATGGCAACACCAGCAAGAACGGGCATAAAACCACGCCCCTCAGGACCGGCTGGAGCCGGGAAGGCGACGAAGTCGTCTGGACGTTCGTTGAATGCCTGTGCAACCCTTGAAGTGTGATCGAAAACGATCCAGGCATCACCGTTCAGCAGTTGTTCCTGCAGGAAACTGAAATTGGTTGAGGCCGGGTTGGTGTGTGACCATAACTCCCGCATTTTTTCCCAGGCCGTCACAGCTTTGTCAGAAGCAAAGGTGCGCACGACACCATTAGTGTAGGAAGGATACAGATACCCTTGGAAGAAGCGGTGTTTGAGACCTTTTGGTCCTGCAGGGAAGCCAAACTTGGGCTCGCCGACGGCCTTGTGTACATTGGCAGCCCACTCGATTAGCTGGTCATAGGAAAGCGCATCGATATTTGCCCCTGCTGGCAAATGCTCGAGGGCCTTCTTGTTGGCAGCCATTATATAGGATGCTTGCATCCAGGGGATGTATTGCATCTTGTCTGTACCAAGCTTGGCAAGGTTGTTGAACGTGTCAGACGCTGAGGCTCCAAGACCATCCAGATCTACAAGGTCATCAGGATTCATGGCTGAATAGTCGCCATGCAATGCGCCCAACACGCCGATGGAACCCGATCCAGCCTGTAATTCAGCCTTCAAACGGGTCAGCCAGGGGCCGCCATCATTTGGCTGATAGTCAACAGTACCGGCGCCTGCAAGTACTTTTTCGCGCATGGCCTGAGCTTCTTCAACAGGTTTGGCCTGGGTTGACCAAAACAGGACGTCGGCCTGCACTGTAGCTGTCGAAGCCAGGATCGCGGCGCCGGACATGGCGGCGACCAGTTTGTTTTTTAGTGACATCATTTCCTCCAGTTTGAAATCTTGGCCGGTATCCCAGCCATGCCTGATTGCATGGGCGCGGTGCCCTTCGCACGGTCCGAGACTGAACCCGTCTCTTGGCGTGATACTCATGATATTGGTATAACGTTTAACCAACAGTCAAGCCTTAATTATAAGGAAAATTTTTCATCTCTGGGGAAAGAATTGCCAAAACGTTTGATTATACGATAACATCGAACCAGTATTGGGCCTTGCGGGTAGAGAAGCAGACGGGGAAAATGGAGCAAAAGCCAAAGCTTGCTGATGTTGCCAGCGCTGCCGGGGTTTCTACCGCGACGGCCAGCCAGGTGTTGCGAGGCACTGGACGGATATCGGAATCGACCCGAAAAACCGTGATGGCTGCAGCCAAAAAAATGAATTATGTTCGCGATGGTCGAGCAGCATCCATGCGCTCCGGGGAAAATCGAGAGATCGGATTTGCCGTTCTTCAAATTGCCAACCCGTTCAATGCCGAGGTAATCAGCGGGGTTTCCGACCTGTTGGAAACCGAAGGGTATTTGGTGTCAGTTCTCGACAGTCGTGACGATACCGAGCGACAGCGACGAAACCTGGAGGCTTTCATTCGATCATCCCGTGGCGGTCTGCTTTGGGTTCCGGCGGAGAACACAGATGACGCCACTTTTGATCTTCTCAAGGCCCATGGCATTCCCACCGTTTCATTTTTGCGACGATCAGGTAAGGGGCGATTTGATCATGTTGGCATAGAAAATGCGGCTGCTGCTGAAAAGGCTACAAATTTTCTCGCAGAGCTTGGGCATCGTCATTTGGCCTATCTTGGAGGAACGGCGGAGTTTGGAGTGCGGGTAGAAAGAATTGAGGGCTTTCAGAAGGCCATCGCCAAACTTGGATTTCCAGCCCCCGTCATTTGGAATTGCCCCGACGACAAGTTGGCAGGACTGGAGGAAATTTCCAGGCTTCAGGCAACATATCCAGACGTTACCGGTATTGTTTGCAATGGGGATATGGTGGCAATTGGGGCCTGTTCAGGACTGATCCGAATGGGGCTGCAGCCCGGGAAGGATATGTCCATTGTTGGTTTTGACGACGTGCAGGATGCTGCCATTGCCACTCCTCCGCTCACGACTCTATCCGTTTCGCCCTATCAGCTGGGTCGAAAGCTGGCTCGAGTGGTTCTCGACAGAATAAGAGACCCGGCAATGCCAACCACGATATCTCTGATGCCGGCAGAACTGGTGGTGAGAGAAACAACCGGTCCGGCGCCAAAAACAAGCTGAAGGGATTGTGCAGACTGAAAAAGGGCATACAGCATGACCGAGTTGACATAGTGTTATCTGCTCGATTCTCAGCTTGTGTTTTGTGGACCGATAACCGACAATTTCCAATCTGGACTGATGGGAACCTGGGAGAATTATCACATGTACTGGCGATTTTTAGCGATTATACCTTTGCTATGGTCTACAGTGGCTCAAGCTGAATCGTCCGCTATAATTCACGATGCTGACCACTACGTTTTGAAAACCCAGCTTCAGGATGATTGGGCTGCTCAAGATGCAGAAATCAATCAAAAGCTCGCAGCACTTAGAAGTAAGTTTGGTACACCACCAAACATTATTCACATCATGTGGGATGATACGCCTGTGGGTGAAGTTGGCTTTCCCTCACTGCAAAAGCTTCGGGGTCTGAAAACACCCAACATTAACAAGTTGGCGACGCAGGGTGCAAATTTCCTGCGCATGTACACTGAACCTTCCTGTACGCAGAGCCGTGCTGCGGTCATTACCGGTCGCCATCCCATCCGCAACGGGCTGACCGAAGTTGGATTCCCGTATGAATATGGAGGACTTGCAGCCAGTGAAGTTACAATGGCCGAGGTATTGGGACCCGCAGGCTACAACACGGCCTTTTTTGGCAAGGCACACATGGGGGATGTTGAAGAAAGTTATATGAACCGGCAGGGCTTTGATGAAGCCGTCTGGTCCCCGTACAACCAATTCCCCATAATCTACGGACCTCGGGCCGAGATTGCCGGAGGTGTTTCGCCAACGACAACAAATCCGGAAATCTATCCCGACGATCCCTACGATATTGACAAGGGTTGGCGTACGACCGACCACCCCGCGATACTTTCTGGCAAAAAGGATGGCCCCGTTCGGGAACTTGTAGTTTCTGGAGATCTGGAAGGTTGGTTTCGCGAGATGGAGTTAAACAAGGAGCGCCACCTCGCCTTTATCGACAAGAGCATCGACGAGGGAAAACCTTTTTACATTGCCCACTGGCCCCAGTTGATAGCATTCACACCCTATCCAGAACGCAAGACATTGTCCGGTGGGTTTTTGCAGGAAGGGCTGGCTCGGTTTGATCCATTTGTAGGCCGTCTGATGGAGCACCTGAAAGCGAAGGGGATTGCCGAGAATACTTTGGTTATTCTGATGGCCGACAACGGACCCATGGTTCACAATGGTCCTCCGGGCATGGTGGAAACTCTCTATAGAGGTGGCAAAGGCGACTATCTGGAAGGTGGCATTCGGGTGCCTGCAATGGCGTGGTGGCCTGGAGTGATTGCACCGGGCCAAACAATTGGCGACATCATCCATGAAACTGATTTGTTCACGACATTCGCCCGCTTGGGGGATGCTCTCAATAGGGGCGGGCGCTGCGGGAACATGCCAGCTGTTGAACGGGTACGACCTTCTTGGAGCGTTTGACACATTCAAACCGAAGTTTGCCAAGCGTTACGCTAGCTTCGCAAAGCTGGCTACGCAGGCGTTTTCTGAATTTGCTGATGAGGTCCGCTCGGGGAGTTTCCCGGATGAAGAACACAGTTATCAAATGAAACCTGAAGAAATCGTGCGCTTTACTGCGTTGTTAAATGGGGAGGAGAGCAAATGAATCACGTAACCATGGAAGCCAACGGTCAAACTATTCCCAACGGAATGCTCCAGGATAATTATCCCCGCAACATGTGGTGGGTTGCAGCCCATGCCGATGAGGTTACCACGAAGCCGCTTGCGCGCTGGTTGCTGGAGACACCCGTAGTTCTGTACAGGCTTCAGGACGGCACGCCCGCTGCACTATATGATCGCTGTCCACATCGATGGGCTCCCTTGTCCGAGGGACATGTCGCAGGTGACAAGCTTGTTTGTCCTTATCACGGGATGGAATTCAACACCCATGGCAAATGTACCAAGGCTCCAACCCAACACATGAAACCGAAAACCGCAATAATCCCATCCTACACGGTCAAACAGGCGGGCGCCTACATCTGGATTTGGATGGGTGATCAGAATGCAATTGATTGCGATCCGCCTGAAGTCGGTTATCAGGTAGATCCTGACTGGACTCCGGTGCACGGCTATTACCAGGTGGCCGCCAATTGGGTGCTGATACGCGAAAATGTGCTGGATCTGACCCACATCGCCTTCCTGCATAAAAACACGTTTAAGCAAGACGATTGGATTTCGGCCCCGGACACCTACATGGATGGTGAAACAGTCTGTTATGAGCAGGAATTCGATCTGGCACCTTTGTCGCCGCTGTTTTGCGCCGGCATGGGGTTGCCTGAAGACAAACCCATCAAGCGTGTGCAAAAGGGGCGAATGCCCAGCCTTGCAATCTCATTTTCAGACTGGAATGTTCATGATCCGGCTCCCGAGCCGGGACGGCGTTCAGATTTCATCGTTCGTGGCTGCCACATCGTGACACCTGCACGGCGCGGCGAGACGCATTACTTCTGGATGGCGGCATTTGATGTGCCGGAACTGACGGATGAAGTGGCAGAGAAAACGCGGGCGAGTGTCACGGCCGCGTTTGATGAGGACAAACATCTCCTGGAGAAGTTACACGCTAGTGTCGAGGCTGATCCTCGCGGACTTGATTACCTTGAAGTTACCCTGGGGGCGGACGGGGCAGGTATCCGTGTGCGACAGATACTCAACAAGAAGCTGAAGTCCGAAGGGCGTTCGTTGTAACTTAGTCTCGTAAACTTCAATCGGCGAAGATAAACCCAGTGCTTCCCTTTATTATGGAACAGAAAACATCCCACCCTCCGTGATGCTGAAGAAAGAATGGATGCGCAGGATAAAGAATACAAACTGTCGAGAAAGGTTTTCCCTGGTAAAATCCGCTATCTTCGAAATGCCTTGAACAATCAGCGGGGTTTGGAGGTTGATTGCACACCAATAAATTAGATGCCAGTAACCGGGGACTTTCAGTTGTTGGTCGCGGCACCAAAATCGATTGGGTTTTCGAATTCCACGCGACGCCAATTGTCCAAATCGTTTGGAATTTCGATTTTGGAGCTGATGTCACCGGCTGAATCGCCGAATTTCCACTCGTCAAAGGTAACAAGGTATTCAGGTCGCCCAAAACCATCATACTCCAGAAGCAAGCGGATAGGTAATGTCTTTTCACCTTCCGACAGCCACAACTGCCAGTCCGTGCCCGGGTCTTCGAACAACACGTGATATGTTTTCATGTTTGGATGATCTGGTTCTACATATCCATCCAACATTGTTATTTCTCCACCAATTTCCTCAACTGCCATGGCGAAGTCAGTGCGGATATAGTCAACCAGCGGTGTTACCGATAATCCGTTATCATCCAGGAAGTCCGCCAGTCCATTGAGATCTCCCGAGAACTCCAATTCAGTGTACTCATTCTCAGCAACATTAAATATGCGCAAAATGGTACCGTCATAGTTCATCAACCAGATGGAACCATCGTCAAACAGTGCCCTGGTAACGAGGCGATTTGGTCTCAAGATTTCAGTCTCGTGCAGGACCCTTGATTTGATGAATTTACCTTCGAAGGGTTCATCATAAAGAGATGTCGTTTTTATCGAAACGCGCTTCTCATTGCCAAAATCAGAGGACATTTTCTGGATGATCTTCATTGGATCCCCAGACTCCTGTTGCGCTGCAGAAAAGGTTGGCATTGCAAAAAGGATAGCACCCAGAATCAGGGAGAAAACGTGAGAGTTGAACCTCTGGAGCACTGTACGATATCGAGTTTGTTGATAATTCACCACTATCTCCTCCGAATTCTTCTGCGAATTCTACGTCGAACCCTTCTGCGGACCCTGCGCCTCACACGCCGCCGAGCTCTGCGTCTTATTCCTCGACGGATCACGCCCCTTGGCACAGGCGCACCATATTGCGGGCATGAGACCTGGTATCCTGCAGCGTCGTAGCACTCGACTGCTCGCTGGGCTTCCGATTTTCCAGGTTTCAGTATCAACGTTGTTGATACGCTAGCGAATAGACCCGCCAAGAAATTGCGCCTGTTCATAGCTTTTCCTCCCCCTCGATCCCAGATACGGGCAAAACCCTCAAATGATTATCATATCAACTTTGGATATAGACGACCAAATGCTTTAACCGTCGCATAAGGGTGCAGTGTGCATCGAAACCTTTCCAATATTCAAGGTTATTTCGAAGGAATTCAGATTAACTTCCCGGCCACTGCAAAGACTGGTCCAAGAGACAATTGTCTCAGGAAAGCCGTTGGCAAATCAAACCAACTTGGACCGTATTTGTTTCTCTAGCGTAGACAGATACAATCGAGTAGCCACTGCAGGGTCGGAGGATCGCCGTCAACATCTGGCCAGCTTGGGCGCAACGATCGAATACATTCAACGAGCCCAAGCTGCGTATTTCGATCAGAGGCGCGAGGCGCGGTATGCTCTTTGTCAATCCTTTAAGCCGTGACCAATGATTTGCGCCATTTTCCGCTGCAAAAACGCAGATGGAACATCGGGAACTTGATGATTTCCTGAATGAGGAAGATGGCAAAGACCCATCCGACCGGTGCGTCCAAATACAAGATCAAAATCGCTGCAAGTGGACGTCGTATTATCCGCTGATCGACAACAAAAATGTTCATCACCATCACCGTCTGCCCGTTGGATTAGACTGGTCGCGGCGACACACGTGTTAAACCGTTCTACAGGGGTTTGGTATTCCAGCGATTTTCAAAGTCGCTCAGGTCGATTGCTTGCGTTTCGTGCCCTTGGGCTTTTTCGCCTTCTTTTGCTTTGTTAGTTGCAAATTTCCGCTACTCTTACTGTCGTTCGAACTCCGGTTGGTTGACGATGATTTCTTCGACTTGTGTCGAGGCTTGTTTTTTCCATTCGTGGACCCTGCCGCCTTTCGCTCGACCGGTCCTCCACGTCTTTCCGGTCGTCCTCGGGAATCGAATTTCGGACGGCCGTCGTTGACCGTAACAAGCACATTCTTCTCCAGCTTGCGGTCAGGTCCGAGCGCTGCCAGAAATCTATCGGCAGAATCGGCATTCAGTTCAATATGGGTCCGGTTCTGTTCAATTTTAATGTATCCAATATCGGCTTTTGAAAGCCCTCCGACGTTGCAAAGCATCGGAATCACCCATCGCGGTTCAGCATTCTGTTTGCGACCCAGGGAAATGGTCACCCACAGGCTGTTTTCAAAGTCGCATCTGGACCCAGATTGCCGACGCTCAGCCTTGGACATGGAGTTCCTTGAATCTTTTTGCTTGAAGGTATCCATTGAGACAACTTCAATATCTTCCGGAGCCGATTTGCCTGCCATACTCAGTCGCAGCAGGGCTGTCGCAACCTGTTCGGGAGAGTATCTATCAAGCAGGCGAACGGAAAAATCCCGCTCGCCGGGAGCGATTTCGTCGCTGAGATTGGCGGATTCAAACAACCTTTGTTCGTCGCGCTCAACGATCGCATCTGCTGAAGGTGGATTATCCCAGCTAGCTCCGATTTTTGCCAGGCGAAGGAGACGCTCGGCCCGGGTCCGGTTTGACTTATCCACCATCAGCGCGCTGACGCCTTTGCGGCCGGCCCGCCCCGTCCTACCACTACGGTGCAGCAGCGTTTCAGGATCTGTTGGCAGATCAGCGTGGATCACCAGATCGAGCTTCGGTAAATCGATACCGCGCGCTGCCACATCAGTCGCGACACAGACCTGCGCCCGCCCGTCCCGTAGCGCTTGCAGGGCATGCATTCTTTCGCTCTGGCTTAATTCTCCCGAGAGCGCAACAACTGAAAACCCGCGATTGTTGAAACGCGCCAGCATGCGATTGACGGCTGCGCGTGTGTTGCAAAACACCAAGGCGTTTTCGGCCTCATAGAACCGAAGAACGTTGACAATCGCATTTTCGCGTTCACCGGGCGCCGCAACCAGTACGCGGTATTCGATATCACTGTGCTGCTTCAATTCTTCCTGTGTTGTTATCCTGGTGGCATTGCGCTGATAGCGTTTGGCAAGCTTGGCTATCGCTGTCGGCACGGTGGCAGAAAACAACAAGGTCCGCCGCTCTTGGGGCGTGGCATCCAATATGAATTCCAGATCATCCCGGAATCCAAGATCCAGCATTTCATCGGCTTCATCCAGAACGACGGCGCGAAGTGCTTCCGCATTGAGTGCGCCACGCGTCAGGTGATCTCGCAATCGCCCAGGCGTGCCTACGACTATGTGCGCGCCTCGTTCAAGTGCCCGCCGCTCGCCTCTCACATCCATACCGCCCACACAGGAAGCGACGATTGCTCCGGTATTTGAGTACAGCCATTCCAACTCTCGCTTGACCTGCAGGGCCAGTTCCCGAGTTGGGGCGATGATTAAGGCAAGAGGCGCGCGCTGCTTTCCAAAACTATCAGCTTGGCCCAACAGGGTATGGCCCATGGCTAGTCCAAAAGCCACCGTTTTACCGGAACCTGTTTGTGCAGACACAAAAAGGTCGGCTTCTTTAACCTCTGGTTTCAGAACGGCTGCCTGAACCGGGGTCATCGACAGATAACCGCGATCGTTGAGCGCGCTCGCCAAAGATGGCGCAACACCAGCAAATTCAGTCATGAATTGTCTTTCGTCACAGCCAGATTAATTGCTGCTGGCTTGGGGAGTATGCTGCAAGCGATCACCGCTCAGCATTTGATTTTCGTAGCACTATGCCTGCGAGGGCGATTTGTACAGGCCAAACAGAATCTTCAGCCAGGCATGGGTATCTGATTCTTACCTGCTGAAACACAGGTTTGTTAGAAATACGCGATCTGATAGCGGGTAGTTCCAAGTCCGGATTTTAGAGTCTGTTTATCGTCGACTGGAAAATGGCATTGTAATTTGTATTCCTGCGCAATGCAGCTTAGCCTCTTTATCGGATATCGATTACACAATCAAAACGGGGAATTGCGGTGTTTAGTCATGTCATGGTTGGCGCGGACGACGTTGAAAAGTCAAAGGCGTTCTACGACGCGATACTCGGCGAACTAGGTCACGAGCCTGGTGTGATCGACCCAAAGGGAAGATGCTTTTATTACACAAGTCGAGGTGCGTTTTCGATCAGTAAACCAATTGATGGAGAAGCTACGAGCAATGGCAATGGCAGCACAATCGGTTTTGCAGCCAGCGATGTTGATGCGGCAGAAAGATGGTACGCAGCCGGCCTGGAAAATGGCGGAACGGAATGTGAAGGCCCTCCCGGCATTCGCCCTGGGGCCAAGGGTAATCTGTATCTTGCCTATCTACGCGATCCCTATGGCAACAAAATTTGTGTCCTTCATCGGATGAAATAGAAC